>CANQYN010000082.1 GCA_947628105.1 uncultured Bacilli bacterium | reverse complement strand
TATAATCATATTGCTTACTTTTATGGCGATGTAGCTCAGCTGGCTAGAGCGTTCGGTTCATACCCGAAAGGTCGAGGGTTCGATCCCCCCCATCGCTACCAAATTGATACAATACATCAACTTTTATAGTTGGTGTTTTATATTTTTTCGGTAAGATATTTTTTTTGATATTGTTTTACAAAGTGATTTAAGACATGTTATAATATAATTAGGTGATAATATGGAAAATAATGAATTAAAAAATTTAATAACAATCAAACCACAAATAACTGAAGAAGAGTTTCAATTGATTAATAAATTACTTTTATCAGAAGAGAAAAAATGGTTATCTTTTTACTATGGCGATGCTTCTGGTATTTTCTTTGATAATCGAATTGTCGGTTTATTTAAAACTGGTAATTTTATGGGTAAAAATTTAGAGATACAAATATATTTAATGAAAGAATGTCGTGGAAAAGGGATTGCTCAAGCTGCTTTAGAAAAAATTATCGATATTTATGGAAAAGAACATCCAGAAAAAGAAAAATTTATGTTAGTAGTCGATCCAAATAATAAAGCTTCTATAAAATCTGCATTAAAAGGTAACTGGATACAAACTTTTGAATATGATGAAGTAATGCAAGAAGAAGGTGGCACATTCTATTACTTATTTCAAAAAAATAATCCGCATTACGATAAAGAAAAGGTGGTTTAATTCATGATTCAAAAGAAAAAAATCCTTATTTTAGGAATGGCTCGAAGTGGTATTTCAGTAGCTAAATTACTTTCACAATATCACAATGATATCACTATTACCGATTTAAAAAAACAAGACAAAAAAATAATAGAAGAATTTCAAAAATTAGGAATTAAAACGATAATTACTGATCATCAAGAAAATATACTTGATGATAGCTTTGATTTAGTTGTAAAAAATCCCGCAATTAAAAAAGATAATCCGACTGTCGCAAAGGCAAAAATATTATCTATTCCCGTTATTAATGAAATGGAAGCTAGTTATTCATTCTTACCTAAAAATGTCCAAATTATCGGCATTACTGGTTCAAATGGAAAGACGACAACAACGACCATGATATATGAATTATTAAAATATAAATATCCTAATGTTCATCTTGCTGGAAACATTGGAATCCCTCTATCTGATATCGTTTCTTCTATCAAAAGTAACGATATTGTCGTATTAGAAATTTCTGACCATCAATTATGTGATATGTATCAATTTAAAACAAATATTAGTATCATGACAAACTTGAGCCATGTACATTTAGATTTTCATGGTTCTTATGAAAATTATAAAAAAATAAAGGCAAAAATATTTCAAAATCATCAAAAAGATGATATTGCTATTTTAAATAAAGATAATAAAGATGTATTAGAAGTTTCAAAAGATATTCTTTCTCATAAAATCTATTTTTCTTCTCATGATAAAGCAGATATTTATTTAAAAGAAAATACTATTATTTATCAAGGAGAAAAAATTGTTCATTGTGATGATATTCAAGTAAAAGGAATTCACAATTACGAAAATATTATGTGTGCGATTATAATCGCTAAAAAGTACGGAATTACAAATGAAGAAATTAAAGATTTCTTACAAAAATTTAAAGGTGTGGAACATCGGATTGAATTTGTTAGAACATTACATAATCGAAAATTTTATAATGACTCTAAATCGACAAATAATCAATCTACCATTATTGCTCTATCCTCTTTTCAAGAACCGACCATTTTACTTATGGGAGGCTTAGATCGAAATATTCCATTTGATGAAATTGCTCCTGCTTTAAAAA
Source organism: uncultured Bacilli bacterium (assembly GCA_947628105.1). Taxonomy (GTDB): domain Bacteria; phylum Bacillota_I; class Bacilli_A; order RF39; family UBA660; genus CANQYN01. The sequence continues at coordinate 782 of CANQYN010000082.1, read as the reverse complement.
ACGTAAAACATATTTTTAGCTATGGACAAACAAAAAATAAAATTGAAGATTTTGCGAAAAAGAACCACATTCCAGTAACTGTCACCAATACTCTTCAAGAAGCAGTCAAAAAAGCCTATCGTATCAGCGAAGAAAAAGATGTCATCTTATTAAGCCCTGCCTGTGCTTCTTGGGATCAATATAAAGATTTTGAAACTCGTGGAGAAGAATTTAAATCAATCGTTATGAATTTACAATAAAGTTCGATTTTTTATCGAATTTTTTTATGAGAAAAATAAGACTACTACTTTCAATTAAGAAAAAATATGATATAATAATAATTGGAAATTGCCCCATAGCCAAGCGGTAAGGCATCAGACTCTGAATCTGACATTTCGTTCGTTCGAATCGAACTGGGGCAACCAAAATGATTTTAAGGATGTGAAAAAATGACAAATCATGATTTAGCCAATTTATTATATCCCCATGTCACAAAAACAATTGAAGATTATGAAAAGATGTATCCAGAAAGAAATTTAAAAGAAGGTGCAATCGTTACTCGTTTTGCTCCTAGTCCAACGGGAAGAATTCATATAGGAAATTTATTTGCTTCTTTTTTTCCAGAAGTATTTGCCAAACAAAGTAATGGTGTTTTTATTTTGCGAATCGAAGATACAGATGATAAAAGAGCAATTGAAAATGGTGTTGAACTCATTTTAAATGATTTAAGAGATTATAATTACTCTATTGATGAAAATCCTATTAACGGTGGAAATTATGGACCTTATGTACAAACAGAAAGA
>CANQYN010000081.1 GCA_947628105.1 uncultured Bacilli bacterium | reverse complement strand
CAATTCTAAAATTTCAATTTTTAAAAATTGCATAAGAAAACCTCTAGAAAAAATCTAGGGGTTTGTCTACATTCTGAGAAATCGATATTAATATCGATTCCTTGTCAATTCTTTTAAATTTTTGATTTCTAATGTTTTATCTTCTTCCATTAATTCTTGATGTAAGGGATTTTTTTCTAATTCACTAAGAGAAGCAAATTCGATATCTTCTTTATATTGAATGATAATTTGAATTAAGTATAAAATAAATAAATTTGTTACAACGACATAAAATCCATTGACAAAAAAGAATAGATGTCCAAAAGCTTGATGCAGAAAACCAGTAAAGAGAAAAATCCAAAGAAGAATTGTTTTTTCTTTTCCTAGTGGAAAAAAAGTCTCTTTTTGTGTCTTTGAAAAATGATATATATTCATAATAATGATACTAATTTCTAAAATTAATAAGAGATAATAATGATACGAAAACGTCAAAGAAAGTAATGCTCCTATTTCAAAAACTTTATCCGCAATGATATCAAATTTAGTCGATTTTTCGGTTGTCGTATACATTTGATCTGAAAATTTAGTATCCAAAAAATCACTTAATAGACAAATGATAGCTAAGAAAAGAACAATAGGATACTTTTTGAGAAGACTAAAAATGATTATTATCGGTGTAAGGATAATGCGAATGGAAGTTAAAAAGTAGGGGAAATATAATTTAAATTTTGTTTTTGGGCGCATAATTGATATCCTCCTATCATATTATTTAGTGTATTAGTTATTAATACGCGGAAAACAGCGGTCGTTGTTTTCCTTTTTAGTTGAAGTATAAAGTTAAGCCAACAAAACTAGAAAGGCATATACTAGAAAGAATGGCAAATGTTTTTTTCACATTTTCTTTTTTTACTGTCATACTAATAACGTAGAAAAAGATACCACTGAATAGGAAAAGATTTGTTAAAATTTGTTTTTTTCCTTCGTCAGAATAAATAGTAAAACATACATATCCTAATGAAACTAACAACATAAAAATTAAGAAAAAACCAAAAATAGTATCATATACCATAGAAAAAAATCCGATTTTTTCTTTTTGAGGAAGTTCGATATTTCTTGTCATTTCTAATCTACTAGTTGTTCTTGACGATTCTTTTTTTCTTGGCTTTTCTTCTTTTTCTTTTAGAAAAGAATCTTCTACTTGAGTTAAATATAACTCGGGAATGCTATTTTCCAATTCTTTTTCTTTCTCTTTCATTTTTTGAAATTCAAGATCTTCTTTTTTTTCAAAAGCTTCTTCTTCTCTTTTTTTCTTACGAGATTCTTTCTTTTGTTTTTTTTGTTCTTTTTTCTTTTGTGATTTACTTTCTTTGGGTTGATTTGTCTCAGGTTCAAAAATATCATTTAAATGTGTCGAAATTTTATTATCCATTACTACCACCTCTATATTTGATATTATTATAACGAATTTTCTTAAAAAAAGAAATGTTTTCTTCTTCATTTTACTAAAGTTTTACATAGAAACTAGCAATCTTAATAAAACTTTAGTATAATAACAGACAAAGCAGGTGATAATATGTTTTATGATGAGGTAACAATGGAATTGTATGCAGGAGATGGTGGCAATGGATGTATGGCTTTTCGACGAGAAAAATATGTGGCAATGGGAGGACCTTACGGAGGAAATGGTGGAAAAGGGAGCGATATCATCTTTGAAGTTGACGAAGGGTTAAATACTTTAGTTGATCTTCGTTTTCATCGAATTATTAAAGGAAAAAAAGGAGAAAATGGCTTAGGAAAAGGAATGCATGGAAAAAATGCGGAAGATATTATAATAAAAGTACCTCCTGGAACAGTAGTATCTGATCTTGATAATGGCTTGTTAATCGCGGATTTAACAAAACAAAAAGAAAGGGCTGTCATTGCGGAAGGAGGAAGAGGGGGAAGAGGAAATATTGCTTTTGCGACTCGCTCTAATCCCGCTCCTAATTTTGCGGAAAATGGAGAACCAGGAGAAATAAAAAAAATAAAAGTAGAATTAAAGTTATTAGCCGATGTTGGATTGGTAGGAATGCCAAGTGTTGGGAAATCCACTTTTATATCTCAAGTTTCAAAATCAAAACCAAAAATTGCACCTTATCATTTTACAACATTAACTCCTAATTTAGGGGTAGTGAAGACGAAAAATAATAAATCTTTTGTGTTAGCCGATTTGCCAGGATTAATTAAAGGGGCATCTTTAGGAGAAGGATTAGGAGATCGTTTTTTAAAACATATTGAACGAACTAGAATCATAGCTCATGTCATTGATATGAGTGCTTTTGAAGGAAGAGATTCTTACCAAGATTATGAGATGATTAATCAAGAATTAAAAGAATTTAATCCAGACATTTTAAAAAAACCACAAATTATTATCGCCAATAAAATGGATCTTCCTTCTGCCAAAGAAAATTTGGGTAAATTTAAAAACAAAGTAAAGGATGTTAAAATTTTTCCTGTTTCGGCTGTAACGAAAGAGGGAATTGATGAAGTATTAGTAGAGTTAGCTAATATGCTTGATCACATCGAAAAAAAACCTCTTTATGAAGAAGCAAAATTTGAAAAACATATTTTATATCAATTTCAATCTGAAAAACCATATCACATTTATAAAGAAGGAAATACTTGGGTTGTTCGT
>CANQYN010000080.1 GCA_947628105.1 uncultured Bacilli bacterium | reverse complement strand
TACCAAGTCATACTCACACTTTGATGATGTGGATATTTAATGGTCGGAACAATGCAGGAGGACTTCCTAGGTATGGTATAGGGTATCAAGTAACTGGCGAGTCCCGAACTTTAGGCAAATATGTTGAAAATCCTAATGCTGATATACCATGGGGGATCGTATCTGCTGGAGGAGGACAAGCACATAATCATGGGGCAACTGGATCTACATCTTTGACGACAAATGGATCCGGAACTCTTACGACTAATGCGACAGGAAGTAATGCACAATCATTACTACAACCATATATCACTGTATACTTCTTTAAACGAACGGCATAAGAAAAGAGAAATCTTTTCTTTTTTTATGATTCTTTAAAACTTTTCTTTTCAGTTGAAGTAAATTGTAGTAGAATAATACTAGGTGAGAACATGTTAAAATTAGAAAATGTGACAAAATATTATGATGATTTTAAAGCGGTAGATAACTTATCTTTTACAGTAAAGCCTGGAGAAATTTTTGGACTGTTAGGAGTAAATGGTGCTGGGAAAACGACTACTTTTCGAATTATTGTCGGTTTATTAGAAGCTACTAGTGGGAAAGTAACATGGGATGGGAAAAAAATAGATTATTCTTTGACAAATGAAATAGGTTTTTTAACAGAAGAAAGAAGTTTACTTACTAAATTAACGGTACTAGAGCAATGTATTTTTTATGGGACACTAAAAGGAATGAAGAAAAAAGAAATTGAAAAACGAGTAGATGAATTATTAAAAAAATTTGGAATAGAGGAATATAAGAATAAAAAAATAAAAGAATTATCCAAAGGGAATCAACAAAAAATCCAATTTATTACAGCTATTTTAAATCATCCAAAACTTTTAATTTTAGATGAACCTTTTTCTGGATTAGATCCTTTTAATGTTGAATTATTCAAAAAAGAAATTATCGATATGGCTCAAAAAGGAAGTATGATCATTTTTTCTTCTCATCGGATGGAACATGTAGAGTTATTTTGTAAAAAACTTGTTGTTTTAATGAATGGGAAAACGGTATTATCGGGATATTTAAAAGAAATAAAAGAAGAATATCGAAAAAAGACAATATTACTAAAAGGAGATTTTAAAACAAGTGATTTACAAAAAATAAAAGGAGTCGAACAAGTAATTGAAAAACCAGATGAATGGGAATTAAAAATAAAATCAAACGATTTTATATCAGAAGTATTTAAGATTGTATCAAAGACAAAAAATGTTACTAAATTTGTGGTAGAAGAACCTTCTTTAAATGAAATTTTTATTGAGAAAGTAGGTGCCTCTTATGAAAAATAAATTATTATTTTTAACTTCTGTTAGCTTAAAGAGAAAAATAAAAACAAAATGGTTTGTAATTGCTAATATTTTACTTTTTATTGGAATTGTTGGAGTATTTAATATTGATTCCGTCATCCATTTTTTTGGAGGAGACTTTAATGAAAAAATGGAAGTATATGTGTTAGATGATACGAAAAGAGCATATGAAATTTTTAATCAAGAGTTAAATACAATTGAAAATTCCTATGAAGAAAATTCTTATCAAATTCAAAAATATAATCGATTAAAAACTGATTTAGAAAAAGAAATAAAAGATGAAGATAAGAAAATGGGAATTATTTTGGAAGATGATCCCAATCATGTATTAAAGGCTACAATTATAAGCAATGGTTATTTAGATACTATCAATTATCAAATATTATATAGCGCTATGAAAAATACTAAGGTGACGCTGGCGATAAAAGATTCTAATATTTCAAAGGAAGAGTTAAATAAAATCTATGGGGAAATGGATATTAAACGAGAGATATTAGATGATACAAAACAATCTGAAGAAGAATCGATGGAAGCAATCATGTCTGCTATTTTTCCTATTGTTATATTACCATTTTTTATGCTTACGATATTTTTAGTTCAAATGATAGGAGCAGAAGTAAATGATGAAAAAACGACGAGGGGAATGGAAATTATCATATCTAACGTATCTCCTAAAACTCATTTTTTCTCTAAATTATTAGCGGGGAATATATTTGTTATTATGCAAGGAATCTTATTTTTGCTTTATTCGGGATGTGGCTTTTTCATTCGTTCTATTTTACAAGGAGCTACTAATTTATCAGGAATTACTACAGTGATATCAGAGATTGGATCTTCTATTTTTACACAAGGATTTATCGATAGATTAGTTTATTTAATTCCTCTTACGTTAATTTTAATGTTATTAACCTTTTTTGCTTATTCGATTATTGCTGGTGTTTTAGCCTCTATTACGACGAATACCGAAGATTTTCAACAAGTACAAACTCCCATTATGATTGTCTTATTAATAGGATATTATTTAGCTATTATGGCATCTTCTTTTAAAGGGGCTTTATTGATTCGAATTTTATCTTATGTACCTTTAATTTCTGCTATTTTATCACCATCTCTTTTAGTGATTGGACAAATAGGAATTTCGGATGTTCTTCTTTCTATTGTCATTATGCTTATTACTAATTACTTGTTACTTCATTATGGACTTCGTGTCTATAAAGTAGGAATTTTAAACTATTCTTCAGAAAAATTGTGGAAAAAAATGTTTAGAGCATTAAAGATAAAAAAATAGATGTAGTAAATTATTACTACATCTCAGACTGTTGACAAATAGGTAAATATTTTTACTTATTTGTCTTTTATTTTGAAAAATTTTAGATATTATTGAAAAA
>CANQYN010000079.1 GCA_947628105.1 uncultured Bacilli bacterium | reverse complement strand
TTGGAATTGGATCGATCCTATTAAAAGTATAGCACTGAACTTTGGGAAAACCATATCTTGTTTTGAGAGAATGATTATTGTATAATATATTTATTGGTGACGATAGCAAAGTGGATACACCTGTTCCCATCTCGAACACAGAAGTTAAGCACTTTTACGGCGAAGATAGTGTAAGCGAAAATAGGAAGTTGCCAATTCTTTTTTTTGTGTTAATATCATCCTTGACACACTATTGAGTAATTGTCGGTAGGATATTATATATTTTAACTTTTAATAAGGGTTTTACGATAACAATATAATAGAGTTATCGTTTTTTTATCAAAAAAAATGTCATTTAAAAGAAGATAATAGGAAAACAATTGAAAATACTTTTTTTTGTTGTTATAATGAAAATGGTGATAATATGGAATATAAAATAACTTCTAAATGTGAAATGGATACTATTGAATTAGCGCAAAATTTTGAATCTGAAAAATTTCCTAATATGATAATATGTTTAAATGGGGAATTGGGAAGTGGAAAAACTTTATTTGCAAAAGGAATTGCTGATGCAATAGGAATAAAAGAACCCATTACTTCACCTTCTTTTCCTATTATTAAAGAATATGATGGCGAATTACCATTTTATCATATGGATGTATATCGCTTAGATGGAAATGTAGATGGAATTGGAATCGAAGAATATTTTACTAAGGGCGGAGTTGTTGTCATCGAATGGGCCGATACGATTAAAGAAATTCTTCCAGAAAATCGATTGGATATTAAATTTCAAATTATCGATGAAAATCGTCGACTTTTAACGATTGTTCCGCATGGGAAAGAATATGAGGAAGTTTGTGAGGCAGTATTATGATTTCTCTTTTTATTGATACCAGTTATCATAATATAATTGTAGGAATTTATCGTGATTTAGATGAATTATGTTGCTTGATAGAAAAAAACGATAATCACTTATCAACTCGTCTTCTTCCTTTAATCGAAACAGCTTTTTTAGCTGTAAATATTCCAATTCAAAAAATTGATAAAATTTTTGTTATTAATGGGCCAGGATCTTTTACAGGCATTCGAATCGGTCTTGTAACAGCGAAAACAATTGGATGGGCATTAAAGAAAAAAGTGGTTATTCTTTCTGAACTAGAATTATTAGCGACTACGGAAACGAAGAAAAAATATGTATTACCTATGATAGACGCAAGAAGAGGATATGTCTATGCTGGTTTATATGACAATATGTTAAAAGTGATAAGAAAAGATAAATATATAGAAAAAGAAAAACTTTTATCCTCTGTTTATGAGAAATATAAAAAAGAAGAGGTTGATATATTAAGCTATGACGATATTGAAAATTTAAAAGTAGAAGAGCCTAAAATCAATGTTGTCAAAATCATTCAAAAGCATTTGAATGATGAAGGGCAAAATGCTCATCAAGTAAATCCTAATTACTTAAAAAAGACAGAAGCAGAGGAAAAGAAAGATCAGAAAGGATAAACTTCTGGTTTTTGTTTTATTAAAAACATGTTATAATATTTTTGGTGATAAAGTGATACGAAAATTAGAGTTATCAGAATATCAAAAAGTAGAAACACTTTTTCAAGAAGAGTTTGAATCTTTAACATTCAATTCTATGAATCCTTTTGAAAAAATATATGTTTATGAAGATAACCTAATAAAAGGTTTTATTAGTTATAGTGTTATTTATGAACGTTGTGAATTAAATTATTTAGCAGTATTGAAACCTTTTCAAAATCAAAAAATAGGAACAAAACTACTACAATTTATGATAGAAAAGGAAAAGGACAAAGAAATTAGTCTAGAAGTAAGACAAGATAATAAAAAAGCGATTAGTCTTTATCAAAAGTGGGGCTTTAAAATAGTGGGAAGTAGAAAGAATTATTATCATGAAAAAGATGCTTATCTGATGATATTAAGTAGGTGATGATGTGAAAGATATATATTTATTAGCGATTGAATCAAGTTGTGATGAAACTAGTATTAGTATCGTTAAAAATGGATGTGACGATATTGCTACGGTTATTTTATCGCAAATTGATATTCATAAAGAATATGGTGGGGTCGTACCAGAAATTGCCAGTAGAAAACATATAGAGAATATAACCTTAGTGTTAGAAGAAACGTTACAAAAAGCAAATCTTACAATCGAAGAAATTGATGGTATTGCCGTTACTTACGGTCCGGGGTTAATAGGCTCTTTATTGATGGGAGTGATGGTAGCTAAAACATTAGCGTATCTATATCAAAAACCACTCATTCCTGTCCATCATATTGCGGGGCATATTTATGCTAATAATTTAACGAATCAATTAAAATTTCCATTGATTGCTCTTGTCGTTAGCGGAGGACATACCGAATTGGTTTATATGAAAGAAGATTATCAATTTGAAGTGATTGGTGCTACATTAGACGATGCAGTAGGAGAAGTATATGATAAAGTAGCGCGTGTGTTAGGACTTTCTTATCCAGGAGGCCCACTTATCGATAAATTGGCTCACGAAGGAATTGATACTTATTCTCTTCCTCTTCCATTAGATGATGATTCTTATAATTTTAGTTTTAGTGGATTAAAAAGTGCAGTAATTAATTTAAAACATAACGAATTACAAAGAAAAAATAGCATTCGTGAAAAAGATTTAGCTACTTCATTTCAAAATAGAGTGGTAGAAATTATCAGTAAAAAAACGATGCGAGCGGTCAAAGAATATCAGGTGAAGCAACTTGTCGTCGCAGG
>CANQYN010000078.1 GCA_947628105.1 uncultured Bacilli bacterium | reverse complement strand
CTCCTATTCAATTTGAAAATCAATTTATTTCTTCCAATACCCCCTCTAAATAGTGTCCAAATTATTGACAAAGTCCCCATCATAACAATCTAATGTATATTTATGAATTGCTTTTACTAATTGTACGGGTATATCTTGCCAATCAAATAAATAACTAATAGCATTTAATAGTGAAATTGTTCCACAATCAAATTCAGTAACTTGAAATCTTAATGGCGTTTTCACAGTTATACCTCCCTTAAAAATTTTTGTTTTAAATTCTAGAAAGTGATAAAGTTTGACATAATTATCTTGTATTAATCATATCAAAAATACAATGAAAAGTCATTAAAATTTTTGAGGAATAGCCAACAAAGTAATTTCTGTTGGAAAAATATCTCCCCCATAATAGCGAAGATAAAAATCATAATCAGGTCTCATATCATATATCATTTTAGGTATTTTCCATAAATCTTCATAGTTATGATATACCGATATTAATAAGATTGGATAATCCTTTACGATATGATTTTTACATCCTTGAAGAGCTCGTTGTTCAGCGCCTTCAATATCCATTTTTATAACTGTTATCTTTTCTTTTATATCATCATCAATCGCAATAGCTTCTATTTTTTCTTCTCCTTCATCCCCTATTCTATTAGCAGAAGAGGAATTGGGATTTAAAGTAATAGAAAAAGTATCTGATTTATCACTTACTGCTTTGAAACGACATTCTATATTTGGATACTTTTTCATATTTTCAGTAAGTTCTTTAAAAATGGCAGGTGTTATTTCATAGCAATATATTTTTTGATAACTATCATCTCCAAAACAAGAAATATAGTTGGTGACTGTATCTCCTATATAAGCCCCTAAATCGAGAATCACATGTCGATTATTTACAGGAAACAAATCAAAATCAAAATAATCAGGAAAAATTGTTTCTTTTGCTTTCTTTAAATTTTTAAAATCATATTGATACCAATTATTTAAAATAGCAAGTAAAATAAAACGAGAACGTGAATCGTTTAAATGATCATATAACCAATGAAAATCTTTTATATGATCTTTTAAAGCAATCGCTCGATTTTTAATTTCCTGATAATTTCCTTCTTTTGGTGATAACGTCCCCCAATAAGGATATTTTTTAAAATAATCAACCAAAATTTGTTGTGTTGCCTCTGGCAAATTTGTAAAACTTTTCGTGATATCATCGATTATTTCCGATAAACTTTTCCCTTGTATTATCGTAGTAAATTCTTCTATTTTTTTATCTAAAATATTCATATTATCCCCCTATAATAATATCTATTTTCTTTTTCTTTTATTCTTTTTTTATAGAAAAAAGAGCGTTTGCTCTTTAATCACATTTCATAAAAATATCTTCTTCTCGAATCCACTCATCTCGATTGTCTATTTCGTAAGGTGCTTTTTTACTATAGTCAATTTTCGTAATTTCAACTTTTTTATCACATACTCTCTCCTTTATTTTGTCCGCATCACTATTCGTATAAATATCTCCACTTACATATACACTATCTCCAATTTTATATTTTAGTTTCTCAGCTAAATGATTTAATCCTAATTCACGGATAATTTTTGGATAATCTTTTAACGCTTTATCTCCATCGACACGATTAGCTATCCCTGGCAAATCTTCATAATCGGTATATTGCCACATTCCTACTTTTTCATTATCATAAGTTAACTCTTCTCCCCATTGAGCTACCCATTTATCAAAATCTAATCGAGGAGAACTTAAAATACCTCGAAACCAATTTTCACTAGCATAAATTCCTACATAATATCCGTTTTTTTCTAACTCACGGCAATAATAATATACGATATCTGTCAAGTCTTCACGTTTTAATGCGGCTTGTCTTTTATTTTCTACATCTAAATAAACGGGATATTCAAGAGGATAGTTCTTTACTAATCGTAAAGTATGTTCTACTTCACTACGAGCTTCTTCTAAATTAGTCGCATAACTATATAAATAAACACCAAAAGGAATTCCTAATCGTAAGCACTCTTTGGCATTTCTTTCAAAATAGACATCATCTTGACTTTTTAAATTATTTCCATATCCACAACGAATAATAGCAAAATCGATATATGGTTTTACTTTTTCCCAATCGATTTTTCCTTGATAAGAAGATACATCAATTCCTCGTTTCATAAATCACCTCTATTATGTTATATGTATTCTTCTTTTTTTCGTATATAATAAATGGTAATATTTACATCTCTTTTTTTATTTGCTAAGATGGAAATGGAAGTGATGATATGAATTCATATATGGAAAAAGCATTACAAGAAGAAATGAAAGGAGTAAAAAAGCAACACGGTGGTCCTTTTGGGGCAGTTATTATTAAAAATAATCGTATTATTTCTAAAGGTCATAATGAAGTTTTAAAACAAAAAGATCCCACTTGTCATGCGGAAATTGTTGCCATTCGAAAAGCTTGTAAAAATTTAAATACATTAGATTTAAAAGGATGTATATTATATACTACTTGTGAACCGTGTCCCATGTGTTTATCTGCCATTATATGGGCAAACATTGATAAAGTTTATTATGCTTGTACGAAAAAAGATGCGAAAAAAATAGGATTTCGAGATGATATAATTTATGATTTTATTCAAGGGAAAAACCAAAAACTTCTAACTTTAAACCAAATGAATCGAGAAGATTGTATCAACCATTTTTTATCTTATACCGGAACAAAATATTAAAAGATGTAGTAATAATTTACTACATCTCAGACTGTTGACAAATGAAAAGTTTGAAAACAGTCTTTTATTATTTTCAAAAATATATTATAATAAGAATGTAAGG
>CANQYN010000077.1 GCA_947628105.1 uncultured Bacilli bacterium | reverse complement strand
AATTTTAGAAGATTAGAAGAAATTTCTTCTTTTTTTATTCGTTGACTTTCTATCAGAAATAATATAAGATATTAAATGAAAGTAGGATGGTGATGAGAATGAGTAAACATGAAAATAGTGATGTGAGGGTACCGATTAATGAAGATTCTCTATCCATTCAAAGAGATAATGAAAAATGTGTTTTATGTGGAGCATGCCGTAGTACTTGTAAATACAATCAAGGAGTATATGGAAGATATCGTTTAGAAAAAACAGGAGATAGAGCGATTTGTATCGATTGTGGACAATGTGCCAATATATGTCCAACAGGTGCTATTTGTGAAAAATATGATTACCTTAAATTAAAAGAGTTGATGAAAGATAAATCATATACTTTTATCTTTCAAACTGCACCTGCTATTCGGGTTGCTATCGGAGAAGAATATCAATTAGAATCTGGACAAAATGTAGAAGGAAAAATTGTTAGCGCGTTAAGAAAACTAGGGGCTAATTATGTATTTGATACTACTTTTGGTGCCGATTTAACGGTGTTAGAAGAAGCCTATGAACTTATTTGTCGCTTGAAAAAGAAAGAAAAAATACCTATGTTTACTAGTTGTTGTCCTGCTTGGGTAAAATTTGCAGAGATATTTTATCCTGAACTTCTTCCTCATTTATCGACGACCAAAAGTCCCATTGCTATTCAAGGAACGATGATTAAAACTTATTTTGCAAAAGAAAAAAATATAGATGCAAAAAAAATTATCAATGTTGCTGTGACTCCCTGTACCGCTAAAAAATATGAAATCAAACGAAAGGAAATGAATGATTCTGGTCAAAGAATCAACGATGATAGCATATATGATATGGATTTTATCATTACTGCTCGAGAATTGATTCGCTGGTTAAAAGAAGAAAAAATTGATTTTCTATCGTTAGAAGATGAAAAATATGATGATTTGTTGGCATCTGGAAGTGGAGCTGGTTATATTTTTGGTACGACAGGAGGTGTGATGGAAGCAGTTCTTCGTACGGCTCATTATTTTTTAACTGGGAAAGTGAGCAATCAATTATTGAATTATCAAGAAGTAAGAGGCTTAGAAGGAATCAAAGAAGCTGATGTGACGATTGGAAATGATAAACTTCATATTGCCGTTGTGAACGGGACAAAAAATGTCCATCACTTTTTAAAAATGTTAAAAAAAGGACAAATTCATTATGATTTTATTGAAGTGATGGCTTGCTTAGGTGGATGTATTGGGGGAGGAGGTCAACCTAAGTTGGACTCTACTGTAGTGGATGATAGAAAACAAAAGCGAATGGAAGGATTATATCAAATTGATCGGAAATTACCTATTCGCAATAGTTTTGAAAATCATGAAATACAAAAAATTTATCAAAATTATTTACAACGCCCGGGTAGTGAAATAGCGCATCAGTTATTACATACTTCTTATGAATCAAAGGAATATATGTTAGAAGGGGAAACTGTAAGCCAATAAAACGGAGGAAGAACATGAAAGAGTATTATAACCAAAAAACAAGTGAGGTTATCGTCCATTTAAATAGCAATTTAAATGGATTAGAAGAACAAGAATGTCAAAAAAGGTTATTGAAAGATGGATATAATCAAATAAAAACTGAAAAAAAAGAATCTAATCTAAAAAAGTTTCTCAATCAATTTAATAATATCATGATTATTATTTTGATTTTTTCTGCCATTTTTTCTATTGCTGTTTCACTATATGAGCATGAATCTTTAATGGAAGGATTTGTCATTTTAGGGATTGTCTTTTTAAATGCTATCATGGGATATATTCAAGAAAAAAAGGCGGATGCTTCTATTGAAGAATTGACAAAATTATCATCGCCTACTGCTAAAGTTCGTAGAAATGGCGTGATACAAACAATAAAAACAGAACATATTGTCAAAGGAGACATTTTAATTTTGGAAGCGGGCGATTTTGTTCCTGCGGACAGTCGCATTATTAAAAGCCATTCATTACGAGTCGATGAAGCCGCTCTTACAGGAGAATCTATCCCTGTTGATAAAACCGAAAGGCCGTTAAAGAAAAAATGTTCGTTAGCCGAACAATCAAATATGGTTTTTTCAGGGACAAATGTCGCTTATGGAAGAGCAGAAGCCGTTGTTACGGCAACAGGAATGGATACAGAATTTGGAAAAATTGCTCAAAATTTACAAACGCAAGAGAAAGTGTTAACACCATTACAAATAAAAATTCAAGAAATTAGTAAAGTGTTATCGATTGTGATAGCGTTTATTATCTTTATCATTGCTATTATCAGTATTATAAAAGGAAAGGAAATCATCGATATTGTATTACTTTCTGTCTCTTTAGCTGTGGCAGCTATCCCAGAAGGAATGCCTACTGTTATTACTGTTGTATTATCATTAGGAATGAAAATTATGGCGACTAAAAATGCGATTATTCGAAAGATGTCTTCTGTTGAAACACTTGGGTCAACGGATATTATTTGTACCGATAAAACCGGAACGATTACTCAAAATAAAATGGAAATTAAAAAAGAATATTTTCCATCTAATAAAATTGATGATTTAATGTTAAAAAGCTTTTTGTTGCCAAATGATGTTACTAAAGGAAATACTTATCTTGGCGACGAAACAGAAATTGCTATTTATAAATATTTAGAAAATAATTTCGATGATATTGAACGAATCAAAGAAAAATATATTCGTATTGATGAAGTGCCTTTTGATTCTAACCGAAAAATGATGACAACTATCAATCGAATAGGCAATGATATCTATGCTTTTTCAAAAGGAAGTTTGGATTCTATTTTAAAAAATAGTAGTTATTATTATGAAAATGGAAAAGAAAAAAAATTAACCAAACAACAAGTTGAAATGTTTTATGAAAAAG
>CANQYN010000076.1 GCA_947628105.1 uncultured Bacilli bacterium | reverse complement strand
TCTGATACTGCTAGTTTTAACAATACTTTTATGAAAAAACAGCCGATTCTCTGCGAGAATGCAAAGGCATTTTATAAATCGTATTTAAAATTTATTAATTCTGTAAAATAGAAGTATTAAACAAATTCCGGAAAAAATTATAAAAAATATATGTAAAAAATTACGAATGGCAGATTAAAAAATATATAGTTGAAAAAAAGGAACTAGTGATTTACAATAAATTTATGTATAAAGAAAGTCAATTTTTTTCAAATTTTTTTAAATTTCTAACTCACTTTAATAAGAGGAAAGGAAGCGTACCTGAATCCTTTAATTTAAGACGTGATGGTGATGCCGTTTTTGATTATGATTTTATGATGTCACTTGATGAAAAGGATTATCCTTATTATCTTTCTAAAGCTTATTTCATTAAAACAGGTAAGAAGTTAAATCTTCACAGACCGAAAACTTTAAATGAAAAAATTCAATGGTTAAAAATATTTGACAATAATCCACAAAAAAGAGAACTGACAGATAAAGTTTTGGTTCGTGATTATGTTAGGGAAAAAATCGGTGATGAATACTTAAAACCCGTCCTTTGGATTGGTGACAAGTTTGATGATATTCCCTTTGATTCTCTGCCGGTTTCTTTTATTGTTAAAACAAATCACGGATGTAAGTGGCATTTTATTGTAAAAAATAAGAATGCTGTTCTTGCAAATAAACAGCTTTTTAACTATATAAGAACGCATATAGAAAACTGGCTAAAACTATCTTTTTTCGGTTTTAGCGATTTTGAAACTCAATATATAAATATAAAACCCAGAATCATAATTGAACCTTTAATGCGCGAAGATTTAAATAGTAATAGTAAAGGACTTTGTGTTTGGTGTGTAAATTCGGATACCTTTGTGGATACAGATGAAGATGAGTTTAAACAAACTGCTGTTAATTTAAGCAAAATTCTTGCAGACAATTTTAAGTTTGTAAGAGTAGATTGGATGATATACAAAAATAAACTTTATTTTGAAGAAATGACATTTACCCCGTTTTCGGGTTATCTACCGGAATATTACATGGAAAAGGATATTTATAAACAGATTTCTAAGAATTTGTGTATTAAATAATAAGGAGAAAATTATGCAAGATAAAGATTTTAATGATATTAATATAGATGATTTAACAGAAGAAGAAATAAATGAATTGTTTGATGATATTATTGAAACACCTGAACTTCTTGCATATTGTGGAGGTTGTGGCGCTTACAAACAGGATCAAAGAGGAAGATGATAGTTCATCCGTATGTAAGTACAAAAACTTATCATATTAAAGATTATTATTCAATTAGTTTAATATATGATGTTAAACATGTAATTTATTATCTTTTAAAAGGCATAAGCTCTAATTTGTGGGAGTTGATTGTCAAATATCAAGATTTTGACAGGGTATTTTTTTATGCAAAAAATAATAATCTTGAAAATGAATTAAAATCTTTATTATATGAACTTAAAGAAAAAGAGATTATAAGTACAAATAAAACTTTTGAAAAATCAAATTATAATTATTTGGCTAATGCAATTAGTGATAAAAGCTCTAATTTTAAATATTTTTATTTAAAATGGTTAAACTTTACATATAATAATAATTTTATTAATTCATTGATATTGGAACTCAATTATAAATGTAATTTAAATTGCAAGCACTGCTATAATCACAAAAATATGAATGAATGTTTTATGACTTTTGAGCAGGCAAAGAAAATAATTGATGAAGCTTATGATCTTGGGATATTTTGTGTCAAATTAACAGGGGGTGAATGTACACTTAATAAAGATTTTCTTAAAATTTGTGAATACATAAGAAACAGACATTTAGAACTTTGTATTAATTCAAACGGACAAATATTAAATGATAATACAAAAATGTTTGAAAATTTTATAAACTTATACCCTTCCAGTGTTCAAGTTTCACTATACAGTATGGACGAAAATGTACACGATTTTATAACCGGAGTTAAAGGCTCATGGCAAAAATCCGTTAATGTTATTAAAAAATTAAAAAACGCAGGTATTTATACAAAAATCGCGACTACTGTTTTAGCATATAACAAGGATTGTTACAAAGAAATAAAACAATTTGCGAATGCTATAGGTGTAAAATTTGGGTTTAATTGTCTATTTATCAATAATCCCGAAAATAACAATTTATGTTCAAAACTTAATTATAATGATATTGAACAATTCTATAATGATAATTTAGATTTAAATAATTTAAGAAATTACTTTGAAAAAACTGATAAACCGGTATGCGAAGCCGGTAGGGAAAGATTATGTGTTACGCCTAAACTTGATGTTACACCTTGCGTAGCGGTAGATTATACTTTAGGTAACTTAAACACAACAACGTTAAAAGAAATAAAAGAAACTACCCTTCAAGATTTCAAAAAAAAGTTCATCAGAAAGAACTTAACGGAATGTTTTAAAGAAGAATATTGTAAATATTGCTTTTATTGTTCTGATACTGCTAGTTTTAACAATACTTTTATGAAAAAACAGCCGATTCTCTGCGAGAATGCAAAGGCATTTTATAACGCGTATTCAAAATTTATTAATGTCGATAGTTGAAGGATCTATAAAAGATTTTATAGGTAAGTGAAATGCTCAAGATCCTGTTGCTAAAAGAGAAATAGCCTCACGTGAGATTTTAACGAAACTTCAAAATCATTTAATTGATAACTTTATAAATGTTACTGATTTTTAAATTACCGCAATTAATTATTCCGATGTGTTTGAAAGAGCAATTGAAAGCAAAGTTACTGCAGAACAAGAAGCTTTAAAAACAGAAAATAAAATGTGAGAAAAATATTTGCCATTTTATATTCCTAATATTATAAAAATTAATGCTGCTTTTATATTATATCATAAAATAATATTTGTCTTTTTGATAAAATAAATTTTGAAAGAGGAATAAAAAATGGAAGAAGTAAAGGATAAACCTAAGAAACAGATTCTAAATTATATAAATGTTTTTAGAGGGCTGGCTATTTTGTTAATTCTTGCGGGGCATACTATGCAGATAGGTGCAAAAGGCAGTTTAATTAATAATATTTCATTT
>CANQYN010000075.1 GCA_947628105.1 uncultured Bacilli bacterium | reverse complement strand
TTTTGGTGGAGAAGTAGAACGTATTATGAACATGGTAGATGGAGTTTTACTTGTCGTTGATGCTTATGAAGGAACAATGCCACAAACAAGATTTGTATTAAAAAAAGCATTAGAGGCAGGAGTAACTCCTATTTTAGTGGTTAATAAAATTGATAAGGATACTGCTCGTCCAAAAGAAGTGGTCGATGAAGTCATTGATTTATTTATTGAGTTAGGCGCAGATATTGAACAATTAGAATTTCCAGTAGTTTATATGTCCGCAATTAATGGAACTTCTAGTTTAAGTGCTGATAAAACTAAGCAAGAAAAAACAATGGAACCTGTACTTGATTTAATTATCGACCATATTCCAGATCCTCAAGTTAATTTAGAAGGTAGTTTACAATTTCAACCAGCTTTATTAGATTATAATGAATACGTTGGAAGAATTGGAATTGGGGTTGTTAAAAGAGGGAAGATAAAAACAAATGAAATGGTATCTTGCGTCCGTTTGGATGGCAGTATTAAACAATTTAGAATCGCAAAAATGTTTGGATTTATTGGCTTAAAAAGAGTAGAAATCGAACAGGCAGAAGCAGGAGATATTATTGCTATTTCTGGATTGCCTGATATTAGTGTCGGAGAAACTGTATGTGAAATTGGAAAGGAAGAAGCTCTACCACATCTTCGCATTGACGAACCTACATTGCAAATGACTTTTGGGGTAAATACATCTCCTTTTGTTGGGCGTGAAGGGAAGATAGTAACTGCTAGAAAAATAGAGGAACGTTTATTAAAAGAAACAGAAAGAGATGTTTCTCTAAAAGTAGCGCCTAATGATAATGAATCTTTTATTGTTTCTGGAAGAGGAGAATTGCATTTATCTATTTTAATCGAAAATATGAGAAGAGAGGGATTCGAACTTCAAGTATCTAAGCCAGAGGTGATTAAAAAGGAAATTAATGGTGTAATGTGTGAACCTTTTGAAGAATTACAAATAGAAGTTCCCGAAGAGTTTGTTGGTACTATAATAGAAGCTTTAGGAAATCGTGAAGGAACAATGGAAAATATGACGAATCATGAAAATCAAGTACGCCTAAATTATATTATTCCTTCACGTGGTTTAATTGGATTTTCAACTGAATTTATGACGATGACCAAAGGATATGGAATTATGAATCATAGTTTCCAAGAATATCGTCCTTTAGCAGGAGAAAGTGTTGGAGAAAGAAAATTAGGAGTACTAGTATCTACTGAAACAGGGAAGGCAACCGCTTATGCATTGGGTCAATTAGAAGAGAGAGGAGTTATGTTTATTGAACCAGGGACTGATGTTTATGAAGGTATGATCGTTGGAGAAAATAATCATGATAATGATTTGGCAATCAATGTTGTTCGTGGAAAAAATTTAACAAACACGAGAAGTGCAGGAAAAGATCATACAGTCGTTTTAAAAAGACCTCGTCTTATGAGTTTAGAAGTATGCTTAGACTATATTAATTCTGATGAATTAGTAGAAGTAACTCCTATTAGTTTTCGATTGAGAAAAAAGATATTAAATACAAGCGAAAGAAAGAAAGCAGATAGTAAAAAATAAGAGATATATCTCTTATTTTTTTCTTTCAAAAAATTTTTCTATTTCTACATCTAGGGATAAAGCAATTTTTTCTAAGGTATCAATAGAAATTGTTTGAAAAGTGACAGATTCTAATTTTGAAATGAAACTATCACTCAAGTAATTTAATTCTGCTAATTGATGTTGCGTTAACCCTTTTTGTTTGCGATATTTTTTTATGTTTTGACCAATAATATTATAGATATTTGTCTCTTTTGTTTTCATGATATCACCACTATTTAAATTTTCTCATAGAAAAAGAATTTAAAGTTTAGACTAATAGTCTATAAATTTTTTAAAAATATATACATAAAAAACCAATTTATTGAAAAATTGGTTTTATTAATTTAGCTTTCTCTTTTTTGTGATAAATAATAGTTTCTTAATTCTTTAAATCGTTGATAATGAATAATTTCTCTTTCTCTTAAGAAAGAAAGAGGTGCTAAGATATCAGGATCATCTGTCAAATCCATTAAATGTTCATAAGTGGCCCTTGCTCTTTGTTCTGCGCCCATATCACTTTCAATATCAGCTATATAATCCCCGGCTACTTTAATATATGTCATTGTAAATGGATTTCCAAATGAATCAGATGGAAATAAATCCTTTCCAAATTGAGCATAGTGTTCTCCTAATCCAGCTTCTTTTAATTCTTCTATTGTCGCATCTTTCGTTAATTGATATAACATAGCAGATATAATTTCTACATGAGCTAACTCTTCGGTTCCAATATCTGTTAATAATGCTTTTCCTCTCTCATCAGGCATTGTGTATCGTTGGTCTAAGTATTGCCATGCTGCCGCAAGTTCACCAGCGGGTCCACCATATTGAGTAAGAATATATTTTGCCATTTTTACATTTTTCTTTTTAATATTAACTGGATATTGTAATCTTTTTTCATATTTCCACATACAATATTCCTCCTATCTATTTTCCCATGGCCAAGGTGCTTTATTCCAAGCCCAAGGATAGGTTTCACTTTGATCTACTACCAAAGGCCCGAACTTTTTCGCATATTCTTCTTTGGCATTTTCGCTTTCTTTTGTAAATTGTTTAAATAATGAAATCATTTGTTCATCGTCAGGATGATTGTCTAAATATAAATTTAATTCGTGAGCCGCAAAACTATATGCATTAATATAAGTTAATAATTGTCCTTCTTCATTGTTTGGGTCAACTTCATAAGGACGACTAATTTTATATTGATTATATAATTCTGGGAACATATTTCCTCGAATAAAACCATTATAGGCATCATATAAATCATTAGGTGTAGCTTTTTGATTATAGTTACATACATTAAATTTAAAATTATTTTTTGGATTTACTTGTTCCTTAACTGTATTAGGAAAATCTTTATTATTCATACTCATATTTATTTGTTGTTCTAACATGCTATTTAAGTCTTTTGTTATATTCATAGGATCTGCATAAGAAAAATCATTAGGAATATAATAGTTCATATTAGAATAATTGTTCATATTATTACCCTCCTTCATATTTAGGTTATGAATTATAGGCAAATCGGTATAGGTAATTAACTAAAATTGAAAGAAATTGTATTATAAGCTTGAAAAATTAAAAAAAGATTGATACAATAAGTATTGTCATATGGCGTTGTTGGTGAAGCGGTTAACACAACCGACTGTGACTCGGCCATGCGTGGGTTCGAATCCCACACAGCGCCCCATATTTGGGAAATCAAACCTTTAAGGTTTTTGATTATAGCAAAGGCTAGGAATTTCAATAGGAAATCCTAGTTTT
>CANQYN010000074.1 GCA_947628105.1 uncultured Bacilli bacterium | reverse complement strand
CATGTGTAAATTCCGCATGTGGTGCAAAAACATGTACAAAAGCATGTTGTGGATATTTATCTTGTTGGCATTATTAAAAAGAAAGAGAATTTATTCTCTTTCTTTTTGGTAGTAATATTTTATTTTTTTAATATACTTTTGAAGGCAATTGAATTTTTATACATAAAGTATAAAGCATTATTTGTTATTAATTCTAAGTCCCCGATATATTCTACGCCTAATGCATTAAAATTTAATTTAAATCGATTTAAACCCTGATAAGGATTATTAACTAAGTTTACAGCACTTATTCCCCCTAAATTAAAGAATTTATATCCTTCTTTTGAATATTTTTCCATTAATTTCCAAATAAGTAAATGTTTAGAATTAAAGACTTTAAATTTAGGATGATAACCATCCATTAATAAATATATAGTATCTTCGTACTTGATAACTAAAATAGAAGAAGTGACAATTCCATTAGGATAATCACGAAGTAATTTTGTTGCTTGCATAAGAGCTTTTTTAGTATCAAATAATTTTTTATCTTCTTCCATTTTAATGGTGACAAGTTTTGCTTTTTCTTCTGCAGTTTTGGCTTTATTCATTTCTATTGTAATATTTGCTACTGCGGTTTCTTGTTGATTATATTCCTTTTGACAAACTTTTACATATTGTTCTGTATTTAATTTTGTATAATAAAAATCGATATTATGATGTAACTTCCAATAGCGATAACATTCTTTAAAATATTGTAAGTCACGAGGATATTTATTTTTTGTTTGTAAATATAAATATTCTAATTCTTCCTCTTTTCCTTTATATACTTGTATTCCTCTTCTTTCCGCACTTCTAATTTTTGTTCGGAACTTTTTATTAATATTTTGAAATAAAATATAGTATGGCAAATTTAAATTAATAATAGCTTCATAACGAGGTTTTAATGCTTCAAAAAAATTATTGAAACCTAGATGGTGATAACCTAATTTTTTAAGAAAGTCAAAAGTATGATTAAAATAATTATTTTTGGTCATTACATTATGTTTTAAATCATAGGTAGATTTAATAATCATAGGATTTAATTTGATGGCAATGACATTTTGTTTTCCTAAATATCGTTTGATTTCTTCGGTAAATGTTTTTACTAAATTTTCGTTGCTATAGTCGATTAAAAATCCTCTAGGGGCATAGCCATATTTAAAATTAGATTTTTTTTCAATTAAAACTAAAGTTGCACCTAAAATTTGATTGTCATCATTTACTAATCCTAAATAATAACTATCAAAATTTTGTGTTTTCATGATAAGAGCATATTCTACCGTTTGATAAATAGATTTAATATTATATTTTTGGGCAAAATTTCTAAATTCATCGTTTGTTAATTCTCGAATTTTCATACTCCCATCTCCCATTCGGGCATATTATACCACATTTCTTCTTTTTTTCCAATGAATCAAAAAAAATATCAAAAAATAATTTTTTTGTAAAGAAATGCCAAGTAAGATGATATTTTCTTTTATTTTTAGGGAAAAATGATATAATAATAAAAGATAGGGGAGAATCAAAGATGTCAAAAATAAAAGATATAAAAGCAAGAGAAATATTGGATTCAAGAGGAAATCCAACTGTCGAAGTAGATGTTATTTTAGAAAGTGGTACGATGGGAAGAGCCAGTGTACCTAGTGGAGCTTCTACAGGATCCAAAGAAGCATTAGAATTAAGGGATCATGATAAAAATCGTTATGGAGGATTAGGAGTTTTAAAAGCGATTAAAAATGTAGGAGTAATTAAAGCAAATTTGATTGGAAGAGATGTTTTTGATCAAATGGGAATCGATCAACTTATCTTAAGGTTAGATGGAACAGAAAATAAAACTAATTTTGGAGCAAACGCAACATTAGCGGTTTCACTAGCTGTGTTAAAAGCGGCAGCGAATGAAAAAAAGATACCGCTTTATAAATATATTGGAGAAGGAAGAACTCTTCCTGTTCCTATGATGAATATTTTAAATGGAGGAGCTCATGCGGATAATGGACTTGATTTTCAAGAATTTATGATAGTTCCTCAAGCAAATACGATTAAAGAAAGAGTTCGAATTGGATCAGAAGTATTTCACACTTTAAAAAAGGTATTAAAAGAAAAAGGTTTTGTTACCGGGGTTGGGGATGAAGGAGGATTTGCTCCTAACATCAATACTACTAAGGAAGCTCTTGATTTTATTATTTTAGCTATCGAACAAGCAGGATATAAACCTGGATTTCAAGTATCAATAGCCTTAGATGTCGCTGCTAGTGAATTTTACCAGGATGGAAAATATCACTTAACAGGAGAAGGGAAAGAATTCACGACAGAAGAAATGATAAATTATCTAGAAAATTTAGTAGAAGAATATCCAATTATTAGTATTGAAGATGCGCTAGATGAAAATGATTATGAAGGATTTCAAATATTGACAGAACGATTAGGGGACAGAATTCAAATTGTTGGAGACGATTTATTTGTTACCAATAAAAAGATTTTCGCTCAATGTATCGAACAAAATATTGGAAACGCTATTTTATTAAAAGCCAATCAAATTGGAACTGTCACGGAAATGTTACAGACTATTGCGTTAGCGAAAGATAATCATTATCGTACCATTATTTCTCATCGTAGTGGAGAGACGGAAGATACTTTTATTGCTGATTTTGCTGTTGGATTAGATTTGGGACAAATTAAAACGGGTTCTTTATCGAGAACAGATCGAGTATGTAAATATAATCAATTAATTCGTATTGAAGAAGAAATCGAAGAAGGATAATATTGCTTGCTATAAAAATGTATAGTATAATTTAATATAGAAAAGAGGTATGATATGACAAGTATATTTTTAATTATCATTATCATAATTGCTCTTCTGTTTGTCGGATTTTTCTTCTTTTCTAAAATGAGAAAAAAAGAAAAAAAAGGAAAAGAAGAAGTTTTTGAAGATATTCCGATGGATATAGGACAAGAGATGACAGATGAACCATTAGAACCATTGGGAAGTACAATTATCGATAAAGAGTTTGAAGGATTGCCATCCGCAGATGCCAATTTACAAGCTCCTAACTTGACCGAAGAAGTTCCTCAAGAAAGTATAAAACCAGTATTTAATTTAAATATTGATACGCCTATTAGTGCTCAAGAAAAAGGGACAATGGAAATAGAAGAAAAGAAAGAAGAAAAAAATACGAATTTAGATGAATATAAAGAATGTCCTGTATGTCATACAAAAGTAGATCCTAATGCGACTGTTTGTTTCTTATGTGGTGCCAAATTAAAATAAAGACGAAATCGTCTTTTTTTGATATAATGGAATAGGTGATGATATGGTAGCGCAAGTATTAGTGGAATTAAAAGCGAAAAATGTGGATCAGACATTTGA
>CANQYN010000073.1 GCA_947628105.1 uncultured Bacilli bacterium | reverse complement strand
CCATTGCCCTACTAAACCATCTTCTTGAGAATTATTTCCACGGATAATATTATCTCCATATAGTTCTACTCTAACATAAGTTTCACGTGGTTTAAATTCTGCGCCTAATTTTCTTCCCTTGTCAGCGTCATCAATTGGTAATACAATTTTTTTCGCATGTACATTTTTTAATTTTAAAACATAATCATGCTCATTTTCCTTTGTAAGTTCCCAACCGTTTTCTTCTAAATCCCCATACTTATCTACATTTAAAAACGTATAAGTATGCTCGGTATCAGAAAAATCAAGTGTGGCAAAATCTTCTGCTTCTACAATACTTCCTCTTCCGATTACTGTTACAAAAGAAAGTAACACAACAAATCCTAATAGAAGAGTAACCATTGCATTTTTCTTATTCTTATTCATAACAAATACACCCTTTCTTCTGTTATTATTATATGATAATAAAATACCCTTTGTCAATATGTTTATCGAACGATAAAATGGTAAAAGCTGGAGATTTTTATACTTAAAAAAGCAATAATTTTATTGCTTTTTTTCTCGTTTTATCGTTGCCATAGCAAGCGCGACAAATAAAGGAGCAGAATAAATAATTGGTAATACATATCTCATATTATCACAATCAGGTGATATGAAAAGTAAAAGATAAACACCAATTAATGGAAGAAAAGGAACGACATTTTCTTTTCCCTTCCTTTTTCCTATAGAAAGAACACAAAATATTAAAGTCCAACAATAAAAGGCCAAACTATAAAACATATTGATAATAGGCATTCGCTGTAACATCGTATTTATCTTTTTGATAATTATACTAGCTTTTTCTGAATAAGCTGGACGATCGATATCAAATTGATAAGATAAGGTTCTCTCTTCGATTACAGTATAAAAACCAGGAGTAAAAGTATAATTAATATAATAATATCCAAAAGTTTGATTAAGAAAACAACTGATATAAGATTCTGGATGACGAGGAAATAATTTTATATATGTAATGATAAAATCCTTTACTTGTTCTTTGGTCCAATTTTTATTAAATCGAGCTTTGACAGGATCTGCTAATCTCGGATTATATAAATCTCCTATTTCATCAAAAGGTAACAAATTATCAATCGCTTTTCTTTCCTCTTTCGTTACGTCGTCCTTATGATTTTTTACATATCTTGCGACCTGATTAATTGGCATAGCAAGAGGTTCTCGAATACTACCTGGTGTTACATGTAACGCAGGCAATAACACTTTTTCATATCCGATAACAAGGCAAAGAGGAAGAAAAAGGCAAAGTAAAAATCGAACTCCTTTTTTTCGATAAATATATAACATTGGTAAAATTGAAATCAATAAAACATAGAATCCTTTTTTTGTCATCAAACCAATTAATAAACTGGAAAAAATCATTTTCAAAATCGTCTTTTTATCTTGCTGCTTCAATACGACAAATTCTATTAAATGACAGAAATATAATAAAATAAACATAGAAAACGGAACATCTTTAAAGGTACCAATTACATTCATATTGAAGTAAGGACAAAAAGCATAGATACACAACATAATAATTCGAAAAAAGATAGGAACTTTTAATTGCTTACATAATTTCATCGTATAAGATAAAACATAAAGATATAAAGCTAATTGTAATAATACATTCAAAAATAAACCATAATTCGCCGAACCTAACCAAAGACCTAATTGACAAATACTTCCTACAATGACAGTATGAAAAGGTGAATGATGCCCATTAATATAAACTTTAGGATCTATTAAATTAACAGTCCTTACCGTTGGTGTTTCCAAATGAAAAAATTGAAACACTTCATCCTGCATATCAGCGGAAGCAGTTCCTGGATAAAATAAAATTAAAAATGGTAAATAACAAAGGAACAAAATAATAACCGTAGATAATACTGGATGATCTTCAAAAATAAATTGACAAATTTTATTTTTTGGCTTTTTATATTTTAGTCGTTCGATCCCATTTTCAATAAAACGAAAAAAGAAAGAAAATAAAATTGTATACCCTAAAAATACAATAATAGACTTTCCTATTTGAAATGGTGTTTTTATCATATTAGAAATACTTCCATAGACACAATAAAAATATCCCAATACTTGAAGCCCAGCTATTACAATAGATAATAGTAAAATCCATTTCTCATTCTTCGTATTTTTTTCCACATAAGAAAAAAAACGATAAAAAGAAAAAAATAAAACGACATAAATAATTATATTTAAATGATAAAAATTTTGTAAATATGCCGTTGGCATTTTTAAATTTAAAGAAAAGGCAATCGTTGGTAAAAATGCTAATACAAGATTTAAAATAGTATTATTTTTTTTCATTTAACCCACCTCTTTTATAAAATATTTTTTTAAATTCCCTCTTTTTTGAAAAAACTGTATTATTTTCCAAATCAAGAAAGCATAAATATTAGCCGCAATAAAAGTAATAATAGCAATCGTTATAGGAGATATCGCTATTTTTTTACTGATATATTCTGCCACTAATACTAATACGATATGATTACAATAAAGAGATAAAGAAAATTGTTCCAAATTCAATTGTTTTATTTTATCGGTTATTTCATAAAGATAAGTTTTCTTTGAAAAAGAAATAAAGATACTAATCGCTAATACGACGACGATAAATAAATCTAACTTGGTGGTAGTTCGATTCATCATTAAAACAACAAAAGAATATCCCCCTATTTCAAAGGCTGACAAGATACATTTTCCTATCTTTGTCAAATCAATCTTTTCAAAAGAATCCATTAATTGACAAAGCAATATTCCTAAATTAATTTCTAAGAATCCTCTTAAAAATCCGTTATAAACTAATTTAAAATCAAAGATTTGATTAAAATTATTAAAATATTGATAATATAATCCAAATCCAAATAAAATAATAATTGGACACCAATAATTAACATATTTTTTCTCTTGTTTATATACGATAGGATATAAAATAAACATCGTCATTAACATGACAGATAAATACCATATAACATTATTAATTCCCGCAATAGGAAGTCCTTCCATATGAATTAAAAAAAGAGTAAATGCCGAATTTAAAATCGTATGAATCTGTATTCTATCAACTAATATTCTCAAAAGAAAACAGCCAATAAATCCAAACAAAACATAGGGATAAAATGTTTTTAATTTTTGAAAAATAAATGACACATTATCTTGATACACATTTTCTGTTCCATTTTTTCTTCTCTTTCGAATTGATTTTAAAAATAAATAACCACTTACGATAAAATAAAAATCAACGGCTAATAATCCTCTTTGAAAAAAAGGAATATGAAATTTTTTACAAATATGATGTATTACAATACATATGGCAAACACAAATTTTAATATATCTATCGTATTATTTCGTTTCTTTTTCATACTTCTCACCATCTAAAATTAATCATATCAAATATAAGCGTTGAATTCAATAAAAAAGAAATAGATTTTCTATTTCTCAGACTGTTGACAAAGTAAAATTTGAAAACAGTCTTTTTATTTTGATAAAAATGTATTATAATAAAGATGTAAGG
>CANQYN010000072.1 GCA_947628105.1 uncultured Bacilli bacterium | reverse complement strand
ACGATGAATCAAGAGGCCCTTCGGGTTCTTGCTTTTGCCTATAAAAAAATTACAAACTCAAAAGAAGAATATGAGAAAAATTTAGTTATTGTCGGAATTCTTGGTATGATGGATCCTCCAAGAGAACAAGTAAAAGAATCGATTTCATTATGTTACCAATCAGGAATTCGTCCAATTATGATTACGGGGGATAGTTTAAAAACAGCGTTAGCCATTGCTAGTGAAATTGGTTTAGTGACAGATGAATGTCAAGGAATTGAAGGGGACAAATTAAATCAATTAAGCGATGAAGAATTAAAAGAAGAGGTTAAAAAATATAATGTATATGCTCGAGTATCCCCAGAACATAAATTGCGGATTATAAAAGCTTGGCAAGATAATAATAAAGTGGTTGCCATGACGGGGGATGGAGTCAATGATGCTCCGGCGATTAAGTTGGCTCATATTGGAATTAGTATGGGAATTACTGGAACGGAAGTAACGAAAAGTGCATCTGATGTTGTTTTGGCAGATGATTGTTTTAATACAATCGTATTAGCCGTAGAAGAAGGAAGAAGAATTTATGATAATATAAGAGATGCTATATTATATTTGTTAACTGGAAACTTTGCAGAAATTTTTATCATTTTGATGGGAATTTTATTCAATGCCGATATCTTTTTACCAGTTCATCTTCTTTATATTAATTTAGTAACAGACTCGATTCCTGCTATTTCTCTTGCATTTGAGCCAGCTACCAACGATATCATGAATCGACCTGTTCGAAGTTTAAATAAACCATTTTTTACACCGTTTTTAATCGCTCGTATTACTATTTCTGCCATTTTAAAAGGAATCATCATACTTCTTTTATATTTTATTACGTTACAAACAGAAACTCCTCAGATAGCAACTACTATGGCTTTTTTAGGACTTACTGTATTAGAACTGATTTTTGCTTTTAGTTCTAAAAATCCAAAAAAATCAATTTTAAATCAAAATTTATGGAAAAACAAATACTTAAATATCAGTGCATTCATATTATCTATTTTGTTAATTATTTTATTTATAACACCACTTCGTAGTATATTTGCTCTTGCTCCTTTGACAAATCAACAAGTATTTTTCGTTCTTTCGATGGCATTTTTAGTATTTTTAATCGATGAATTAACAAAACCATTAATTACAAAAATATTTAAAGATTAAAGAATAAAAAAATCTCTTTTCTAACATTATAGTTATGAAAGGAGATTTTTTTATGGCACGTCATAAAGTAGAGATTTGTGGCGTGAATACTGCGAATATCAAAGTGTTGACTAACGAAGAAATGATCGATTTATTTCAACGGTATCAAGAAGGGGATAAATCTGCCAAAGATCAATTAATTCAAGGGAATTTAAAATTAGTACTATCGATTTTAAAAAAATATAATAATCGTACGGATAATATGGATGATTTATTTCAAGTGGGATGTGTTGGTCTCATCAAAGCAATCGATAATTTTGATTTAAAACACGAAGTTAAATTTTCGACTTATGCTGTTCCGATGATATTAGGAGAGGTAAGAAGATATTTAAGAGATACTTGTAGTGTAAAAGTGGCGAGAAGTTTAAAAGATACCGCTTATAAAGCTATTCGGCTAAAGGAACAATTAACTAATGAATTAGGATATGAACCTCCCATTAAGATGCTTTCTGAAAAACTTCATATGAGTGAGTTTGATATAAGTAATGCTTTATCTGCTATGAAAGATGCCATCAGTATGTCAGAACCTATTTATAATGATGGTGGCGATACTATCTACTTAGAAGATCAGTTAGATGATAAAAAAAATCAATTATATTCTATCGAGACGAAATTAGCATTAAAAGAAGCATTACAAAAATTAAAAGAAAAAGAGCGGTATATTATTTTAGCGAGATATATTTACGGAAAAACCCAATTAGAGTTAGCGGACGAAATTGGAATTTCTCAAGCTCAAATATCACGATTAGAAAAGAGTGGATTAGGAACGATTCGTAAAATGATTATGTAAAAAAATTTTTTCTTGCTTTTTCATTCAAAAAATCATATAATGAATGATATTAAGCAGGTGGAAGTATGAAAGAAAAAGTAACTTATTTAAAAAAGTCATGGAAATATCTAAAGACAGCGAAAAATTTGTTTTTTTTCGTTTGTCTTCTAGGATTTATATATGCTGGATTATCTGCGATTTTGCCTATTTTAAGCGCAAAAATTGTAACGGCTATTACAGATAATTTAATCGCTCAAATTTTTTCCTTATCGTTTCTTTTATTAGGGGTATATCTACTGGATTTTTTTGTCTCAGCTGCTATCGATAATTTATATTATCGTTATGTTGGAAAGGTAAATTTAGAGATTCAAAAAGATATGGCTCGTAGTATTTTAAATTTAGAAGTAAAAAATTTTGATGAAAATAATTCTGGTGTTTTTATTAAAAGATTAGATACAGACCCTTATGAAATTACTAACATTTTTAATTCTTTACGAAATGCTCTTACGCGTATTTTAACTAATTTAGCTATTTTTGTATTAATTTATACTATCAATATATATGTTGGTCTCTTTTTTACTTTTAGTTTAATTGTAATTTATGTGATTCAAAAAAAGAGAGTCGATGTTTTTAATAAAAATTGGCATACTTTTCGTGAAGTAGATGATAAAACTTCAGGAATTTTTCAAGAAATTTTAAAAGGGACAAGAGATATTAAAGCGCTCGGTTTAAAGGAACCATTTATTGAGTATACTAGTGAATCATTAAATAAATCGTATCGAAAAAATTTAAAGTTAAGCATCCAAAATAACTTTTTTTGGACGTTATCACAATCAGTGGAAAATTTATCGACATTTTTCTTCCTTTTATTAGGAACTTACCTTATGATGAATCATATGCTGAAGGCAACTGATTTTATCATTTTATATATGTATAAAGATCAACTTTATTCGTTAATTGAGTATCTTTCTCATTTTGTAGGCGATTTAAACGAATTTTCTTTAGCCGCAAAACGGATCTTTGATATTACTGATTATCATGCTTTTTCCAAAGAACAATTTGGGAAAAAACATATTAAAAAGGTACAAGGAAATATTGAGTTTAAAGATGTTACTTTTGGATATAATGAATATCATAACGTATTACAAAATCTAAATTTAACAATTCACGCCAACGATACTATCGCAATTGTTGGAAAAAGTGGAGAAGGGAAAACAACTTTATTTTCACTCCTTTCTCGGTTATATGATACTAAACAAGGAGATATTTTAATCGATGGAACTTCTCTTTATGAGCTCGATGAGGAAACTATCCGCCAAAATATCTCTATTATTACTCAAAATCCTTATATTTTTAATATGACAATCAAAGAAAATTTAAAATTAGTAAATCCTAACATTACTGATGAAGAAATGATTGAAAAATGTAAGTTAGCTGCGTTACATGATTATATTGAAACATTACCTGATAAGTATGATACGTTAATTGGGGAAGGAGGAGTAAATTTATCGGGTGGACAAAAACAACGGTTAGCGATTGCGAGAGCGTTAGTAAAAGATAGTGAAATTATCTTATTCGATGAAGCGACTTCTGCTCTTGATAATGAAACGCAAACAGCTATTCAAACTTCTATTCAAAATATCAGTAAAGACTATACTATTTTAATTATTGCTCATCGCCTTTCGACGATTGAATTTTGTAATCGGATTATCGTATTACATGATGGGAAAGTAAATGGAATAGGAACTCATGAGGAATTGTTAAAGAAAAATAAAATTTACCAAGAATTATATAAAAAATAAAGTATAAAGTACTTTATTTTTTTGTGAAAATTTTTATTTTTCGACATTTTTTGAAAAAAAATATTTACTTGTTTTTTAGAAAGTTATATAATTGATATGATAGAAAATAGGAGGATTAGGCTATGAAGAAAAGAAAGATATTAATCATCTTTAT
>CANQYN010000071.1 GCA_947628105.1 uncultured Bacilli bacterium | reverse complement strand
GACAACGTCATATCCGCGTTCCTTTAACTCTTCTGCACTATTGACATAAATTTCCCCTTTGGGGTCGGTAATAATCATTGATTCATTATTTTTAGCAAGCAATTTTACCATCGGTTGAACCAGCATTTGAGTTTTTCCACTTCCTGTTGTCCCTACGATAATACTATGATAATCTCTATCATCAACCCATATTTCTTTTCCATTATTTAATAAAGGTATTCCCGCTACATCAGATTTTTCCACATTTGGAATTACTTTTTTTAATTCTGATTTAATTTCTTTATCAGTAGCCCAACGAGAATATCCATTTTCATTTTTTTCCGAAATCTTTATTCCAATTCCTTTTTCCCTTTCAAAAAAGTACGATTGAACACTTAAGAAAGAAGCAATTACTGCCAAAATATAAAATCCAATCGTTGGGAAAAAATATTGTGGGGTAAGGGCAATAAATGGATTTAATCCACTTAATTGTCCATCAGCTAAAAATGTCAATGCATTAGCTACTCCAATACAAACTAAATAAAACAATACAATTAAATAAATAACAAAAGCTACTACATCTTTTGAACTTGCTCTAAACTTTAGTTTCATACTAGTACCCTCCTAGAACTATTTTAACGTCTTTAATCCCCCTTGTGATAATCGAAAAATAGAATAATCTGTTCCAATTTGATCAAAATAAGTACATCCTATTATCACTTCAAAGTTTTTATCATTATTTAAATCAATAATTCCGCTAATCCATGAAGCACAACTATTTTCTAAGTCATCTACGTTTTCATTTTTATTTAATAACATATATTTTTTCCCTTGTTTTTCGATATAGGCAAGGGAAAAATCTTCTTTTCTATCAAACTCAGAAAATACATTTGTCGCACTTACTATCTTTTCTTTTATTCCATCGTTATCAATATCAATTAATACCTTTTGGCCCAAACTTAATGTTTCATAATCAAAAATGTTTTTTTCTTTTAAGATATTATTAACTTCTACTAAATCTTCTTGATCTAATTCAGATATTTCAAAAGGAATTAAACTATGTCTTTTATCTTCCGTAACAGCTACAAAATCACTGTCGATATTTATTATATCATTATTTTCTTCATATTGCCAAATATCTTTATAGGTAAGTTTACTTTTTAGTTGCTTACCATCTCGCAATCGAATATTATAGCTATTTTCTTGATTTAAATCTGATACTAATTTAGAAGTAAAGTGGTCTTTATCTTCATCATAAACTAATACCGTATCTGGAGATAATACCATTACAAAATCGATTTTTTGAAAAATGATTCTCGCAGCAAAAATAATAATTAGTAAAATAACAGATACCACGATTAAAATTTTATATTTTTTTTCCATTTTATCACCTTAATCTGTTTTTTTGTAACAAGAGACGATTACCCTTCCTCGACTACAAACATGATAACTAGAATATTTAGAACATACATCTTTTGAATCAGAGGCTGGATCTGCCATTTGAATTTTTCCATTTTCCGCTCCGATAACCGCTACCCAGTGTTGGGCTTCTCCATATTTTACTCTCATTACCATATAACAACCTTCGTTTAATTTCTTCTTAACATTATTCGCTAAAGTAGCTCCAGTCCCAGAAATGGTAGCCTTTGTCGATTGTAATTTAAAATTTGGGGCGGCCCCAGTTTGTGATGGACTATTCCATTTAAAATTACCACTAGAAAATCCACCATGACTATTTAAATATTTAACAAATGTCCCGGGATTAAAATCAGGAATTTTAGGAGTAGCTGTCCCAGAGCGTTTTATTTGAATAGCTACTGAAGTGGCTAAACATCCTGCTCTCCCTATGGAACTAGTTCCTCCTAAAGAAATTCCTTTCCATTTAGGATCTCCTTGTCGCCAACTTGACCATGGTCCAGATTCTGTAGCCACTGTCGAAGAATCTGATTGAGAAGAAGTTTTTCCACCGTTTGCCCATTCAAAATCAATAGCTTTTTTAAATATTTGACGAATAATATAGTTTTCATTTCTATCTAGTCGTTCGTTATTATTAATATGTTCTGCTAGTAATGTAGTAGCAAATCTACTATACAAATATCCTTTTTTGTAATCACCTGAATAAGAAGTAGTTAAATCTAAATCATCTACATCTGGTTTTTTTAAAGGGGTAGAAGATGTCTCTCCAGAAAGCAAGTCAATAAAAGAGGCACTCATTTGTTTTCCAATTAAGCTCAAAACATCTTTTTCTTCTCGAATAAATCGATTGCGAACTCCATTTTGAACTGCTGCAGAAGAGCTTCGAAAATATGTTTTAACGTTAGCTATTTTATTTCTATAACAAGTTTTTATAATTTGAGCATCGCTCATTGAAGAATTAATTTTACCAAGGGCATACGTTCCTCCACTACCAAACTGCACCGCTGTTGAATGAGCCATTTCTAAAAGTGCCCAACTTCTCGATAAATCCACTCCAAATTTTTGCTTGGCTCGTTTAATAAAAGGCGCAGTATAATAATTATATGAATATTGCATTTGATAAGTTGCAAATTCAGTATTGTGTTCTTTTCCTAATTTTCTCCATGCCGCATCAAAAGCAGAAGACATGCGTGTATGTTTTGTCAAAGGTGCTGCAAAAGCAGGGTCTTTTTTTTCAAGCCAATTCATAAAGGAATTAATACTGGCGCCCCCACCTTTACTAGTAAATTGTGGAATCCCGTACGATTTTCCTCCATAATCGCCTGCCCCACTAGAAATATACCAAGAATTATATCCTGACGTTTCATATTTTGCACTAACCCATCCAAATCCAGCACTTATCGTAGCAGCGGTATAATACTCTTTTTGATAAACAGTATATGTTTTAGGTTTTACCTCATAAAAGAAAGCGGTAATAACTAAAACTGTCATCAATAATAGTATTGTCTTTTTTATATGAGACCGTAAATAAGAAATGATTAAAACAATAAATACAATATTTATAATATTTTGTAAAATCATCATTAATCACTCCTCATCTACTATTTCTATTTTATAAAAAAGCGAAATGCCTCAATTGGCTGTCCATAATATCCTTCATCTGCATAAGAGGAAATAATATTAAAAGTTTTATAAGCAAAAACGGTATCTTCCCCAATATATAATTTAGCGTTTTCTGCATAATTATTTTTGTCAATTCCTCTTACTTGTAAAAAGCAATTATAATCACATTGATTTTCATTTAGATATCCTTGCTTTATTTCATCTTCATAATAAACTTGCATTGTATTTTCAATTACTTGAGATACAATTTTAGGATCAATATTATATCGTTCATATAGTTGTTCATCTGAAATTTGTTCTCCACTCTCTTTATCGATATTAAAAATCTCCATATTGTAAGTTTTTATCGAAGCATCTGGTTCATAGTAACTGTTCAGTCCTATAAAAGAGAAAATATCACTTCCATTAGAAGAATCATAATCGAAATCAAAATCAGAACTATTTGGTACATATTTACACAACTCTTTTATTTTTCCATTGATACTTTTTATATCATTTCCTTTTAAGGTAATTTGTGGACATTTTTCATATGTAGAATTTTCTTCTTCCTGAATATAATTTTTTTCTTCTTTAGACTCCATGGTAGATTCTGTTACAAAATACGAAACAAAGAGTAAACAAATAAATACACCAATTATAAGAATATATAATTTCCATTGACTTTTCATATTCATCTCTCCTTATAAAGCTTCTAAATACCATGCTCCCGTTCCTTCTGGCTTTACTACGTATTTATTAATATCTTCTTTCGTTCGCCAGCCTCCATTTCGATTTCCATTTGGATTATATACAAATATTTGACCGTTATCCTCATTATATTTCGCTAATAAGACATAATGACCGTTTTCAGTAGCATTAAATCCAGTAGATCCTTTTCTGTCGTTTTGAGAGCCATTTTTGACACTTACTAATACAACTCGATTCTTTTTCAATTGTTGAACAAAGGCATCGTATGAGCGTTCAGATATTGCTTTTCCACCTATTTTATATTTTTTTTGTAATGTTTTATTAGAAACAGCAACACCCCCTTTTCCTCCAGAACCGCAAACATATGCCCCTACATTACAAAAACTATTAGCTACTTCAGGTAAAGAAACTTTGTTC
>CANQYN010000070.1 GCA_947628105.1 uncultured Bacilli bacterium | reverse complement strand
GTATGGAAGATTTTGTTACAGATATCGCTGGAATAACAAACACATCTGGAGGAACAGGATTATTAGAAGGTAATATTAAAAAATTAAAAGATAATATCGCAGGATTAGATAAAACATTAGAAAGTATGGGCGATTCTATCACGAATGCTTTATCTAAATATACACCAGATCAAGCTGGTCAGTTCTGGGGAATGGTAAATAATTCTGGACCGGGAGGATCTTATAGCTTTGATAAAAACGCAGTGTTGGCTAGCCAATTTAAAGATTTGGTACCATTATTAGAGCAATATAATAAAGTAATGGGTGAAAGAGTTGCTGCAGAAAAAGATATGAGAACGCAACAAAAATTTGTTGATAAAAATAAAAAGGGATGATAATTTATGAATGGAACATTTTTAGTACCGGCAAATAGTAAAAAATCATTATTGATTTTGGGATTATTTAATTCATTTGATTTAACATTATTTGGAACAGGAGTATTCTTTACGATTATTATGATGATAGCTTTACCAGTTGAAATATTTTCTTGGGCCGTCATATCGATGTTACCTGTTTGTGTCACAGGATTATTAGTGTTTCCATTACCAAATTATCATAATGTTTTAACCGCAATTATTTCAATAATTAAATTTTTTACAGGAAGACAAAGATATGTGTGGAAAGGTTGGTGTGCTAGAGATGAGTTCAAAGAAACAAGCAAAAAGTAAATATACATTAGATTTTGTACCTTTGAAAAGTATTACAAACGGTATGATAATTTTGGATACAAATGAAAAGGTAACAGGCATCAAAATTTTACCAAGAAATATATTTATTTTGGATTATTCAACTCAAAATGCTATTATTGATAATTTAAAAAATGTTTATAATACAATCGATTATGAGTTTTGGATGATTTCCGCAGATCGACCTGTAGATATAGGACTTTATTTGTCACAGTTACAATTGTTGTTTAATTCAACGCAAGATCAAGCAAGAAGAAAATTAATTATTGAAGATATCAATAAGGCCAATATGTTTATGAATAACAATATTGTGGATACAGAATATTTCCTTCTTTTTAAAGAAAAAGATAATGATAAGATAAATAAAAGAATAAGACAGTTAATTACGGGGTTCGCTAATGCGGGACTAAATTCTCATCAAGTAACAAATGAAGATTTAAGAATCATTTTAGATAATTTCTTAAATGGTGGACAAACTACTACCTTTGGGACGGTGATTAGCTAATGGATATTAGATCACAAATAGCTCCTAAAGGATTAGAATTTAAATCCAACAGATTTATCATTAGTGATAAATATGCTACTATTTTAACTGTTATATCTTATCCAAGATCTATTCCACCTGCTTATTTATCTTCGTTGACTAGTATGTCGGGAATAAAAGTTGTCATTAAACATATTCCTTTACCTTTTTCGATAATGACAAAAATGTTAAATAAAGAAATTGTCGATTTAAAGCATCGTTATGCAGAAGAGACAGATAGAACATTTCAAGAGAGAATTAGAATGGATTATGAATCGTTAGAACAATTTGTAACAATGTTGGCGGCTAACGAATCAAAAATTTTTGATTTCCAATTACATGTAATGATTACTGCTGATACGGAAGATGAATTAAATATGAAAAAACTTCAAGTAAAAAATTATTTAGAAGCGATGGAAATGCGTGCAGTAGCGTTACGATTTGAACAAGAAAATATATTTAAATCCATTTTACCAATTTACCCTGATCAAGAAATAGAAAGTAGAATAGGAACTCCGATTCCTTCACCAACGATAGCTGCGATGTATCCTTTTATCTTTGATAGTATCAAAGATCCGGGATTAGCTACTTTATTAGGTGTCGATTTTTCGGGGGGAGTAATTTTATTTAATCAATTTTTATACCAAATTCGAAAAGAACATAATCGTAATAATGCTAACATGATTATATTAGGAACTTCTGGTAGTGGAAAAAGTACGGCAGCTAAAATATTACTTCGTACTCATATTCGTAACAATTGTCAACTAGTTATCATCGATCCCGAAGGAGAACTAGAGGAGATGACAAATCGTTATGGAGGAGACTTTATCGATTTAGGTAAAGGAGGAGATTTTGGAATGGTAAATCCACTAGAAGTAGTAGTGGATGCCGATGAAGAAGATGCAGAAGCTGGACTTGGCTATACTGTTTTAACCAGAACTTTACAAACTATTAAAGCATTTATGAAATATTATGATCCTTCTATTGAAGAAGATGTATTGAATATGTTTAGCGAAATTATTCAAGAGACATATCGTCGATTTGGAATCGACTTTAATAGTGATTTCATGAGATTTACATCTAGAGATTATCCTACATTTAAAGATGTTTATGCGACTATAAGAGGAAGATTAAACTCTATGGTTGAAAAAACTCATGAAAAAGATGTTATGGAACGCTTGGAATTAAAGATTAGACCAATTATTCATGAATTAAAATATTATTTTGATGGGCATACAACTATTTCCCCACAAAGCCCATTTATCGTCTTTAATATTAAAGAATTGATGAATGCTGATACAAATATTAAAAATGCCTTATTTTTTAATATTTTAAAATATGCGTGGGGATTAACGTTAAATCGAAATGTCAATACTATTTTGATGGTAGATGAAGCTCATGTTTTACTTAGTGGAAATAATACTTTAGGGGCTGACTTTTTAGCGCAGATTCAAAGACGTTCTCGAAAATATAATACTGGTACGATTATTATTACTCAACAACCTAGTGATTTCTGTGATCCAAATGTAATCGTACAAGGAAAAGCGATTTTTGATAATGCTTCATACTATATGATTATGGGATTAAAAAAACAGGCAGCTGAAGATTTGGCAATGCTTGTTGATTTAAATGATAGTGAGATAGAAAGTATAAAGCGTTATTCTCAAGGAGAAGCATTATTCGTATGTGGAAGTAGACGAATGCAAATTAACGTAATCGCAAGTGATGAAGAGTTAGATTCATTTGGAAGCGGTGGCGGATTATAAAATAAATTGGTGGTGATGCTATGGATCAAAAAAATAATAGACCAGAAAATCAAACGTCTGGTCTTTCTTCAAATAAAAATAAAGATGCAAATCAAAATAAGCCTGCATCATCAAAACAACAAAATGTCTTGAAAAATCAGGGAATAAAAAATAAAATTCCTGTCGTAAGAGAAATTTCTGCATTTAATCAAATTCGAAAAAATTTTAATCAGTTTCGAAAAAATAGGATGAACCCTCAAAAGACAGAATCAGAAAATTCTAATTCATTAAAATCTTTTCTTCCTAAATTGCCTTCCCTTTCTAATTTTTTAGGAAAAAATATTTTAGGAGGAACAAAAGAAACTTCTAATAATACTGATGATTCGACTTCTACTTCTTCTCAAAATAACTCGCGGGAAGAACAATTATCAAGTAGTAAACCTCTTGAATTATGGGGAAGTCTTCCTACTATGGTTAAGATTGCTATTTTAGGAATTGCGGGGACTTTACTTTTGATATTTTTGTTAATAATAATTATAATTTCAGTTACTAATTTACGTAATAATCGAAAAACTCAATCTGCTTTTCTTCATGGGAATATGACAGAAGAGGAATTATGTACTCAATTAGTTAGAAATGGTTTTGCTCAATCAAAAGAAGATTGCAAAAATTCAGATGCTTATAAATTTTATGAAAAAATAAAAGATGTTATATCAGAAAGACAATCAAAATATGGTGTTACATTAACTCCAGGAATTATTTATGAGACGATTTCTTATAATAGAACGGACGCAGAAACATATAAAGATTATACCAATAAAGAAGTTGAAAATTTAGCAGATGCTTTAATCGAAAAAGTGACGGAAACTTGCTATACTTATGAAAGCGGTACTGATGAAAATGAAAATAGTTATTGTAAGAAAAATAAAGTCGAATGGACATATCACCAAATTTCTTTTGATAAATACATTTCTTATTTAAAATATGGTAAAAAAAGTAAACATCCTAATTATAGTGGAAAAGCAAAAAAAATAGAAAATGATGCTTGTCAAGGACCCGTAGATGATACTTTATGTGGAAAACAACAAGGTAGTGATTTTGGCGTTAAAAAAACGGTAAGTACTTCAAACTCTAACGGCGGATGTTCTAATTCTGACTCTACTAAATCTTATCCATATAATGCATGTCAACCAGATGAAACTGCTGAGACAAGTGGTGGTTCTTCAAATACGAATAATAAGGCAATTACTTTAGATGGAAAAGATTTGACTATTTATAATCAAGGAAATTATCAAGATAAAATGTGTAAAAAAAGTGCATGTACTAGC
>CANQYN010000069.1 GCA_947628105.1 uncultured Bacilli bacterium | reverse complement strand
GCGGATATAAAGTATCCGGTGGATTACATGGAGTGGGAGCTTCTGTTGTCAATGCTTTAAGTGATTGGATGGAAGTTACTATCAAAAGAGATGGATATGAATATTATATTCGTTTTGAAGATGGGGGGAACGTAAAAGTTCCATTGACAAAACGAGAAAAAACAAATAAAACGGGAACGAAAGTAAGGTTTCAACCAAGCAATATTATTTTTTCTTCTACTGATTTTTCTTTTTCTACAATCGCTGAAAGAATGCAAGAATGTGCTTTCTTATTGAAAGGATTGACGGTAGAGTTAGAGGATGAATTTAATAATCGAAAAGAAAAATTTCGTTATGAAAACGGGTTGGAAGCTTTTGTAGAATATTTAAATGAAGAAAAAAAACCACTTCATAAAATTGTTTCTTTTGAAGGAGAAAAAGATAAAATTAAAGTGGAAGTTGCTTTTCAATATACAGATACTTATTCAGAAAGCATTACATCATTTGTTAATAATGTAAAAACGAATGATGGGGGAAGCCACGAAGTTGGATTTAAGACTGCTATTACGAGAGTGTTTAATGATTATGCAAGAGCAAATAATTATTTAAAACAAAAAGATAAAAATTTTGAAGGAAACGATACTAGAGAAGGGTTAACGGCAGTAATTAGTTTACAAATACCAGAAGATTTACTTCAATTTGAAGGACAGACGAAAGGAAAATTAGGAACTCCTATCGCTCGAAATGTCGTTGAAAGTGTCGTATCTGAACAATTACAATTTTTCTTAGAAGAGAACAAAGAAAGTGCCACTAAAATTTTAGAAAAGATGGTAAAAAGTAAAACGGTTCGCGAAGCTGCTAGAAAAGCTAGAGATGAAGCTCGTTTAGGAAAAGATAAAGGGAAAAGAGATCGAATTACGAATGGGAAATTAGCTCCTGCGCAAGCGAGAAACCCTAAAATTAATGAATTATTCTTAGTCGAGGGAGATTCGGCTGGAGGATCTGCTAAACAAGGTAGAAATAGTAAATTTCAAGCCATTTTACCCCTTCGTGGAAAAGTTTTAAATACTGAAAAAGCAAGGTTAGAAGAAATTTTTAAAAATGAAGAAATCAATACGATGATCCATACGATTGGAGCAGGAGTCGGAAGCGATTTTTCTATCGATGATTGTAATTATGACAAAATTATTATTATGAGTGATGCAGATGTTGATGGTTCTCATATTCAAGTATTGTTATTAACTTTTTTCTATCGTTATATGAAACCATTAATAGAAGCTGGGAAACTATATATTGCAATTCCTCCATTATATAAAATTGAAAGTGGAAAAGAATCTTTTTATGCATGGACAGAAGATGATCGTAAGGAAATTTTACAACGATTTAAAGATAAAAGTTCTACGACACAGCGATATAAAGGTTTAGGAGAAATGGATGCGACTCAATTATGGGAAACGACGATGAAT
Organism: uncultured Bacilli bacterium; assembly: GCA_947628105.1. Classification (GTDB taxonomy): domain Bacteria; phylum Bacillota_I; class Bacilli_A; order RF39; family UBA660; genus CANQYN01. The sequence continues at coordinate 3,124 of CANQYN010000069.1, read as the reverse complement.
CCTGAACAAAGAAGTTTGATAAAAGTAAATATTGTCGATGCTTCTTTGGCAGAGAAAAGAGTCAGTATTCTAATGGGAGATAAAGTAGAACCAAGGAAAGAATGGATTGAAGAAAATGTTGTTTTTTCTTTAGAAGATGACTATAAAATATAGAAAAAGGTGAGTTATGCAAAATATTATTAGTCGAATATTTGATTATACCTTAGAAGATATTATGGGCGACCGATTTGGAGACTATGCGAAAAGTATTATTCAAGATCGAGCTTTACCAGATGTAAGAGATGGTTTAAAACCAGTACAACGTCGAATTTTATATGCTATGTATCGAAATAAAAATACCTATGACAAGCCTTATAAAAAATCCGCAACAGCAGTCGGAGATGTCATGGGAAAATACCATCCACATGGAGATTCTAGTATTTATGAAGCCATGGTTCGAATGAGCCAATGGTGGAAACAAAATGCTACTTATATCGATATGCATGGAAACAATGGATCAATGGATGGCGATAGTGCCGCTGCAATGCGTTATACGGAAGCAAGGCTTTCTAAAATTACCAATGAAAATTTAAAAGATATTGATAAAAATACCATTGAATTTGCCCCAAATTTTGATGATACTTTGTTAGAACCTATCGTATTACCGGCTAAATATCCTAATTTGTTAGTCAATGGAGCGAATGGAATTAGTGCAGGATATGCCACTAATATTCCTCCTCATAATTTAGGAGAAGTAATCGATGCTACGGTGAAGAGAATTGATAATCCCACTTGTCGTTTAGAAACTCTTTTAAACATTGTCAAGGGTCCTGATTTTCCAACAGGGGGAATTGTAGAAGGGAAAAAAGGAATATTAGAAGCTTATCAGACAGGAAAAGGAAAAATTGTCGTTAAGTCAAAAATTGAATTTATAAAAGATAAAACAAAAGAACAAATTTTAGTGACAGAAATTCCTTTTGATGTAAATAAAGAACTTCTTCGAAAACGAATTGGGGAAATTATTATTGATAAGAAAATTGATGGAATGACTGCTATTCGAGATGAATCGGATCGAGAAAACCCAGTTCGTATAGTTATTGATTTAAAAAAAGGAGCTAATAAAGAATTTATATTAAACTATCTTTTAAAAAATACAGATTTACAAATTACTTATAGTTTTAATATGGTCGCTATTGTAAATAGAAGACCTATGACAATCGGATTACTTCCTATTTTGGACGCTTTTATCGATCATCAAAAAGAAGTGATTACTCGTCGTACAGAATTTGATTTAAAGCATGCAAAAGAAAGAATTCATATCGTAGAAGGACTAGTTCGGGCAGTTGCTATTATGGATGAAATAATCGCTGTTATTCGAGCTAGTAAAAATAGAAGTGATGCCAAGAAAAATTTGATTGAAAAATTTGGATTTACTGATCGACAAGCAGAAGCTATTATTACATTACAATTATATCGACTTACGAATGTCGATGTTATCGAATTAGAAGAAGAACATAAAAAGCTACAGATGATTATTAAGGCATTAGAAGAAATATTATCTGATGAAGAAAAATTAAAAGGAATTATGAAAGAGGAGTTAAAACGAATAAAAAAAGAATATGCTACTCCTCGTAGAACAGAAATTCAAGACGAAATTACAGAAATAAAGATTGATGCTACACAAATGATTCCTCAGGAAGATGTTATCGTTTTAGTAACAAAAGAGGGATATGTAAAAAGAACGTCTTTAAGAAGTTACGATGAAAATGTAGAAAGTGCTATTAAAGAGGGAGACTATATTATAGGAAAATATAAGATGTCTACGATGGATACAATCTTATTGTTTACTGATTTAGGAAATTATTTATATGTACCAGTTCATGAATTACCTGATTTAAAATGGAAAGATCTTGGAAAACATATTAGTAATTTAATTACTATACGATCTAATGAACAAATTATAGCGAGTCTACCAGTATATGAATTTGATGATACCAATATTACGTTGTTTACGGAAAAGGGAATGACGAAAAGAACGAGTTTAAAAGACTTTAAAGTCCAACGTTATTCAAAACCTATGGTAGCGATAAAATTAAAAGAAGATGATCGTTTGCTTGCCATCGATTATCATGATTATGAAAATGTATTTATCGTTACTAAAAAAGGATATGGCCTAACCTATAAAACAGAAGAAATTCCAGTTACCGGAATTAAAGCTTCTGGAGTCAAAGCAATTAATTTAAAAAATGATGTTGTCGTATCCGCTATGCTTTATCATTCTGATTTTGAATATGTGACAATTATTACCGAAAAAGGAACAGGGAAAAGAATACGTTTGACAGAATTTGAATTTACCTCTAGAGCACGGAAAGGGGTTCAAGTAATTAGAGAAGTAAAGACGAATCCTTATTATATTGTCAAAGCATTTATCGTTGGATATAAAGCAAAATTACAAGTCCAAACGGGAAAAGAGTTTTTGGAAATAAAACTTACCGATTTGCCAATTGCCGATCGTTATGCGACAGGAACATCTTTTTCAAAAGATAGAATTATTGATTCTTTCCTTCCTGTTATGCTAGTAGAAGAAACGACAAAAAAAGAAGTAAAAATAGAGAAAGAAAATATTGAATTAGATAATATCGATAAAAAAATGATGACGATAGATGATTTTTTAGATAATTTAGATACGAATGAATAATATATATTAGCTTGATTTAAATAAGATAGTTTAGTAAAATACAATTATGAAAGGAAGATAATATGGAATTACTAGTAGATATATTACAAATTTTAGGTGGGTTCTTAGTGGGCGCTATCGTTGGATTTTTCATCGCTAGAAAATATATGGAAAAGTATTTAAAGAAAAATCCGCCAATTAATGAGAAAATGATTAAAGCAATGATGACCCAAATGGGTAGAACTCCAAGTCAGAAACAAGTTAATCAGATGATGAAACAAATGAATAAATATATGTAAAGAAATGACAAATAATGTATTTAAATGGAAAATGATTGACTTTTTCATTGGGGGGGGGGTATAATCGAGGTAAGTATACAGGAACATTGGTGCAAATAAATTTTATTTATTTTGTTCCTGCATTATACTTGAAATAAAAAAGGAGGAAAAAATGAAAAAACTAAAATAT
>CANQYN010000068.1 GCA_947628105.1 uncultured Bacilli bacterium | reverse complement strand
CCGCCAAATCAGGATCGATATATCCATCCATCAATCCTTCAGCACTCCAATCAATTCTATCACCCCAAGCAACAGCTGCATTACCATCACTTGTTTGCCAACGATTTGTTACTTCATTAAAGTTTTTATGGAATGGTTCTTCTGTTCCTACTTGTTGATATACTAAAGCTCCATTTTCATCATAAGCATATCGCTTATCATGATGCATCGTATGAATATCATTAAATAGTTTCGCATCTCCTAAAATCTTATAAGCTGTATCGTAGTAAGTAGCCATTCTCTTGGCATAACTTTCTACTCGTCTTTTAAATATTGCTCGTTGACTAGGATCTTCAGGATTTTCCATATAGCTTCTTTGAGCTCCTATCACATATTGTACGGGAGTCGATATGATATATGCGGCATTTTTAGGAAGAGTTAAAATTGGTAACATAACATCATAAGCTCTTCCTGGATAGTTTTTATCCTCGTTACTAAAATGATCCCATAACGTATATTGGACAGTATCTTCTTCTCCCTCGACAGGAATTTCAACTAGGTATCCTTTAAATTGTTCTTTCGTCCATTCATCAAGATCTCCATCACCAAATTCATTTACCATGTATTCTACAAATTTAGAAATTGTATCTAATTTAGTATATTTCCCTAATATAGCAGCATACTTTGTTCCGGTAGAAGCAGTACTAAAGTTATTTCCATCTTGTAAATATAATTCTGCTATTTTAGAAGGTGTTAAAGTTTGATCAAATCCTTCCATTTTGAATAACATAAAGTCATAAAGCTTCATTCCCTCAATATCTAAATCATAGAAACGTCTGAAGTAGTTATACATATATAGTACTTTTTCTAATTTTTTATCTTTTTTCACTTCTTGTTCTAGATAACTATTAATTTTTTCGCTATCTGTCGTATTTGTATAGTTACTATTAGATAAAAATTTTAAAACGAATTCTTTTATTTCTTTTTTCGTTGTTTCGTTATAAAAATCTCTATATATTCTACTATCTTCAGTAGAAGTTAACACATCTAGATTTTCTGTATAATCTAGTCCTTTTACATAATTTGTTAACTCCTGAACTACTTGTGAATCAGAGTCAATAACATAGTGATTAAAATGATAATCAATTTTTAATTCTGGAATACGATAACTTGCTACTAAATCATAAGTATTATCATAAGCAACTTTATATTCTTTATGTTCTTTTGATTTATAGATAACTTTAATTTTACTTATTTTCTTTACCGTATCATCAGTTACATAAGTTACCACATTTCCTTTGGAATCAAATGGCACAATATGAGTAATTTCTTTATTGTTTAATAGTTCATCAGAAACTCCATTTGCTATTTCAATAATTTTATCACTATCATAGAAAGGCATTAATTTTGCTAGGTTACTATATAATGTTTCTTTTTCTTCTTCGTATTTCTCATCTTCTATATTAACACTAGATACTTTTTCAATTTGTAACGTTGGAAGATTTTCGTAAGAAGTATTTTTTAAATTCCAAATGCTTTCACTAAATTCAAGAGTATTTTTAAAGAAATTTGTATTAATTTTATCACTTGTAATTTTAGTAACACCTTGTTGAGTAGAATCAGATTCAGAAGCAGTACCAATATAGTAATTATTGTTACTTGTCTTAAATCCACCAAACATCTTAACCCCAATACTTCCAGTACTTAAACTAATATTATTGTTAAATGTATTATTGCCTCCACCACAGGCAAATCCACAAACTAAACTATTTCCCCATGAATAGTCAATATTAACACTTGCATAGTTATTTTCAAAAGTACTTCCATTCGTAAGACCAACTAATCCAGCTCGATAGTTCCATCCTCCACTAATAGACCCTTTGGCATAACTATTTTTAATGGTAGTATTGTTCGTAGAACCTACTAAACCACCAAGTCGTTGTAAGTTAAGCCAACCGGTCGCATGAATATTAAAATTAGTAGCTCGACTGTTTTCTATCGTTGTAGAATCCGCAGTTCCAATTAAAATTCCTACTCCCGATTCACTATTTGGTTTATCATAATTATTAACTAAAATATTTCTTAACGTAGAACCAGTTGCATTAATTGCGATGGTTCCATTTCCATCATTAGTTGGCATAGTAACATCTTCAAAGCGGATATCTTCAATGGTTGCTCCTTTAATAGATTGGAATAATGGCTTATTTAAATTTTTAATTCTGTATCCATTTCCCTCTATCGTACCAGTAAATTCTTCCGAAATATAAGTTTTTCCTTCTACGTCAACACCACTGGCATCATAGTTTTGAGTTAACGTTACTGTTTTTTCTTGTTTTAATTTTTCTAATAATGCTTTAAATGCTAAATCGGAATGCGTTTGATTCATAGCTGTATCATGATCGATAGAACCAAAGTTGATACTGATTGGTTCTTTTGATCCTTCTTTTATTACATGATTGTAATCTAATACTAATACTAATTGATTGTCATCTGTCTTAACTTCTTTAATTTTAGCATGAACAGAAGGCATATGTTCCATAATGATTTCTACAAAATAATCGTCTTTATAATGTTGTTTTAAATCACTAACTTGAACAGTATCTTGTTTGATAATATTATCTTTTTCATTTTTATATAGATTAATGTCTGTAATATCTTTCAATTCAATATTATTGTTTTCTAAAGAGATAATATCATCTAATAAAGTAACATCTTTATAATAATTAGCACTATTCGAATCAACATCTGTATCTCTATCATAATCTGCGGTTATTTCAACATAGTATCTTGTTATTTCCTTTTGTTTATCAAGTTCTATTGAATCACTATAATCTTCATGATAAATAACATTTCCATTTTCATCTGAAATTTTTACTTTTGCTTTTCCTACGATAGCTCCATCATAATCTTTTAAAGTAGAAGTAATCTTAATTTTTTTATCAGTATCATATTGATAATTTTCAATTTCTGGTTTATCTTTTAATACTTCTGGCATAATGATATAAGGTGTTGTCAACGTTACTTCTTTTCCATTGCTTAATATTACTCCTGTAATATTCATGGTTTTTTCGCCAAACGTATTATATCCATCGATAATTACTTCATATTCGTCTTCCGTTTGTTTTACTGAATATTCTTTATTGTTAATTTTTACTTTTTTTGGATATAATCCCTCTGGAACTCCTGTAATTTGAAAACTCAACTTAATGTTTTCATTTTTTTCAAAATACTTATCATTATCTTCACTGATGGCCTTTCCACCTGCGACCTTTATATCTTGATTTTTATCTTCTTCAAATAAACCATATTTCGTAGTATGAATTGTCTGATTACTATACTGATTTACATCTGCTTCTCCACGATCTAGAGCATCTGTATCTAAATCGTAATTAGCCTTAAATATTAAGTCTAAATTTTCATTAGTTGTAATATCTTGAAAAGTTATTGTATTATGTCCTCTTTTTTCAATTTTTTGTTTTTGATTTCCAAGTTCAACGGTTCCTTCGATAAAGCTTTCATCATCTGGTTTTGCACTATCATCTACTACTACATCAAATTCAAAGGTTACTGTTTTATTAGCATAATCTTCTTTGGTAACTTTTAAATTTTCAATTTTAGGTGCATCTTTTAATACTTCAATGTCGATACTTTTTTCAGGAACAGAATAATAATTCGTCTGTTTATCAAAATAGCTATTTAATTCTAATTGTACTCTATTTGCAGATAAACGATATACACCTGCTTTTCCTGGTGTCGTAATAGCTATTTTTGATTGATAACCCGTTTCTTGACTAGCAACATAATTAGCACCATTGACCGTAATCGCAGAAAGTCTCGTATAATTTTTATTATTTGGAGTCTTAATACTATCTCCGACAAAAACATTGTAACTGATTTCATAATTTTTCTGATTCTTTGCGACATATTTTGATTTTTTCAACGTAATATTTTGAATGTAAATTTGATTACTTTGAACAAAGATATCAGCTTTACCAATATTTTTATCTGTATATTTATATTTATCTCCTAGATCATAATCAGCTAAGAAATTTACCGTATAAGCTCCATCTGTATTTTTATCATATGATAACGTTACTGTCGAATTAGCAGCTATATAATCTTCCATATTTAACTGTTTGCTATCAACTATCTTACCAGATGAATCAACTAAAACAGCCATTAAGTTAGTAAGTGATTCAAAGTTGTTTAACGTAAATTGAGCAGTAACTGTTTTAGCTCCACTATTATTAGTAAGAGTTATCGGTTTGACAGTAGGCGCTTCTTTTAAAACCGTATAAGCTAACGTATTTACTTTATAATCTTTTCCGTTTTGATAATTTTTTAATGTGTTTAACGTTACATCATCTAACGTTACAGTATGTCTTCCCGGATTCATATTGGCATTAGTTAATTCTACTTCATACTGATTTCCATCCGTTGAAGTAATATTATGAGATTCCCCATTTAATGTAGCCTTTTGAACTTTAGCTCCTCTAGTATTGGTACTAGTAAAAGAAACAACTGGTTTTTCTCCTTGATGAATGGCATCAGTAATAGAAGCATCCGTCAAACGGAAGTTATAATCTCCCCCAATTTTAAAAGTATGAGTATACATTTCTTCATTTTTATGAGAATTTGTCGTATCTTCTAAACTACTATCTAAATTGTAATTTCCTATTACTGTAACAGTATAAACTTCATCTTCATTAAATGAATATTCTACTGTTTTAAGTGTTTCTTCTTCTTCAGTTTTTGATACAGTATCACTTTTTACATTGGCATTTTCTTGATTGTAAATAGTAATTGTCCCTTTATCAAAAGCACCATC
>CANQYN010000067.1 GCA_947628105.1 uncultured Bacilli bacterium | reverse complement strand
ATCCGTATCGACAAGTTCATAACTTAACGATTGATTTCCTTCATTTATATTTAATTTATTAATATAAGGAATATCCTTTAATACTTCAATTTGAAAATCAAGGACGGCTTTTACCGTAATTCCATTTGTCAAAATAGCTTTTTGAATATGATATGTATGCTTTCCTGCTTCACTAGGAGCTTTTATATTGATAGCATAATATCCCTCTTTTAATACGGCATCTGCTAGGGTATTATCATCCATGACAAGCGATTGAATTTGCACTTTTTCTTGAGAATCAGAAGTATCGGGATCAACAGTCGCGGTAACATTAACCGGACCTGTTACTCCTTTTTTAAAATATAAATTATTTTGTGCGAAAACAGCAAGCTGTGCTTTATAAATTTTTATCTCTTTATCTTCTACATAATATTCTTCTTTTTCATTACGATTATTTTTCTTATCAGAATCTAAATCATAGTTAACTTGAATATCAAAGTAGTAACTTCCACCTTTTGTTAAGTCAGCTGAAAAATCTTTTAAATCGACGGTATTTTCTCCCTCTTCAATAGAAAACGTCTTTACTTGAGATTTTTGGCTATCTTTCAAAATAACTTCTCCTGGTTGATCTTTTAAAGCGCCATCTTCATCGATTACCGTAAATTTAATTAGTGGCGAGTCTCCTGTTTCATCTACGTAAACATTTTCAATTTGAGGCTTATCTTTTAAAACATCTACTTTGAAAGATAATTCTTTATCAACGTCATTATCTCCTAACATTATCTGTTCGATTGTAAATTCTTTTTCTCCTGCCTCACTAGGAGCATCGACAACGATTCCATACGTTCCATCTTCATAACGAGTTGGTATATATGTTTCGTTATCAATAATCACCCCAGTAATAGTACTACCATCATCAGATGGTTTTAGGGTAGCATCAAATTTTAATTCTACTTTTTCTCCTTTTTTAACATAGTAAACAGCATCTTCATCATATGATAATTCCACATCATGAATAATTAACTCATGATTATATAATGGTTGATCTTCTACTGCATTTTTACCATTATCTTTATACTCATCCAAATCATAAGTTCCTACGATTTCAACATCATATTTAGCACCTTTTTGAAGTTGAACCGCATATCTAAAATCTCTTATATTTAAATTTAAATCATGTTCAAAGATAACATCTTCACTTCCTGAAGGATGAACAACAATTTTGGCATTTTGAACTGCTCTATCATCATCTTCTAACGTGAATGTTAACCGTTTTGTATTTTCATGATACATAAGATTAGTAAATTGAGGTACTTCTTTTAATACTTCATATTCTATTTCATAATGGCATAACATTTGGGTATTATCATCTAAAATAACGGCACTAATGATATGCTTTTTTTCTCCGGAATCTTCACTTCCATTAAGAGTTATCATATAGTGTCCATCTTCATAGATAGCTTCTTTTTCTTCTCCGTCAATAATCACTTTAGTAATACCACGATGTAACTTTTCAGGATCAAAACTAGCATCAAATTCAAATTCTATCGATTGTTTTTTTAATGGAAATAAATTTTTTATATCCGTAATTGGCGTTATCGTCAATTTCCCATTTGTAATAATTTCATGATAAAATTGACTATTTTTATAATAATTACTAGAATCATCTAATCGATCCGTATCTAAATCATAATCTCCTGTAATAACAATAGTATAAATACCACCTAACTCTAAGTTAGCAGGAACAGAAAATGATTTTTCATTTATATCTAATGTTTCATCTAAAATTTCTTCATAAACTTCAAAATCATCTGACCCATCCGTATCAGGATTTACAGAATCAATATTTTCAAGCTCATCTACGCTAACTTCCCCTTTTAAAATTCTAATTCTAGCTTTTTTCATCGCTTTGTCTTTATCATTCAATGAAAACTTGAAATTATTATCTTCGTATTGGAAATTTTCAATTTCTGGTTTATCTTTTAAGACATCTACAGTAAAAGTAAGATCTTTTATATCGATTTCTCTTCCATTACTTAAAATAACTTTTGTTATCGTAAAATTATGAATTCCTGCCTTATTAGGAGCCGTTACTGTTACAAAATATTTTTCATTTTGTCTTCTTACTGCATATTTTTTATGGTCAATATAAACTTCTTTTATACTGACATCATTTGGGTTTATCGTAGCGTTAAAAAATAAATCAATATGTTCTTCTTTCTTGGGATAACGATTAATATCAGTAGCTTTTAAAACTACTTTATATTTAACTTTATTCGTCGTTTCTTCTGTCTGTTGAGCAGAATCAGTAATGGTAATTTGTCCATCTTTGTTAACATCAAAATTTTTCTTAGGAACTGTTTTCTTTTCTGATGTTTGATAATTCTTTTGACCAGATTTTATGTTATTTCCTACTTCAACCACATTTTCAGAAGAAGTTTTATCATTTTCTTTTTCGTTAATAATATCAATTAAATATTCATTAATGGCCTTCGCATCATCATAGTCAGCTTTCCCATCTTCATTTACATCTTTTCTACTTCCTTGTATCATCATTAAAACAATCGTAATTCCAAAGATAATCACGAAAAGAATACTTAATATGATAGTAAGCTTTTTTTGATTTTCCCTCTTTTTTAATAAATTAGAATGAACCAAAGCAATTCCTATTAATAAAAGAATACATAAAGCTAATCCTATGACAATAAATAGGCACAAATTTTTTATAGAAACATTTTTTTTAGAAATATTTTCTTTTTTAGAATTACTGTTCATCGTTACTTTTTTATCGCCTAAAATCGTTACAGTTTTACTAATTTGTTGAAAAGTAATATCTTTCTTTCCATTGGATCCTACTGGATTCGTTATCGATATTTGTGTGTTTCCTCCTACTGGATTTTCTTTTACCTTTAATTTTATGATAAGTAAATGTTTTTTTACCTTCCCTGATTTATTTAATAAAGCAAATTGATTGTTATCTTTATTAAAAGAAATATCAGACCACTCATCTTGTTCTGTAAAATTATGAGTTTCCAGTGTTTGAAAAACGTTTTCATCAAAAGAAAGTCCCGCTGTAAACGCATATAAAGATTCTTTATAGTTTAAATCAACAATAACGTTGATAGAATCTCCTTCTTTTAATGTTGTTTTATCCACTTGTAGTGTCAATTGTTCTTTTGCCAAAATACTTAATGGTAATAGGATTGATGTTAAACATAAAACGATTATATATTTTAATTTTGCTCGCATCATCCAGTCCCCCTTTCAAAATCCATATATATTATACATATAATCTTAAAAAAAGCAAGTTTTTTCTATCGATTTATCACTTTTTTTATCAAACTTATATCATTTGATAATCTACTGTAAAATATGTGAAAAATTATAAAAATTGTCGGCTTTTTATTTTAAGAAAATAATAATAATTTTTTTCTTTTTAATAGATAATATATAAAAGCTATAAATTATTCATTTATATTTGTTACTTTATTTATTTCTTTAACAATTACGTCCCCATGCATCTTCACCTTTATTGGAGTAAGTATTTTAGCATTTTTTAATTCTTCAATTGTTTTGGGCATTATTTCAATTATCTTATCCAATTCTTCATTTGTAAAAATATAGTACGCAGGTATATTCATTTCTACCGCCCTATTTTTTCGTAGTTTAATTAATTCTTCTTTTAAAGTATCGTTCATTGGAATAGTTTCATCTTTACAAAATTTTGCTTCATAAAAATCATAATAATTTATTTCTTCATTTGATGATATATCAATATACGATTGAGCTATATCCTCCATATTTTTTTTAGAACTAAAATAATCATCTTTATCTCTATGTTTTAAATCATATTCAATCTGTCTTACTAAAGCATCCGCCCTCAATACTTTATATTTAATGTCCTTAGGGGCACTAGTGGTATTTAAAATAGTTTCTTGGTTTGTAACAACTATTAAAACTCTTCTATAATAATCAAATTTATTAGAAGCGATTATTTTTTTTATTGAAGAAGCGTTATTTTCCCATATTTTTCTGATTACTTCTCTTTGCGCCTCAACTTGTCTTAATGGAGAATACATTCCTTTTTGAATTGATTTCCCATTAATTTTTAGTTCTCTTATAAAATCTCCTTTGTCTGTTATAGTAATATTTCCAAATAAATTTTTACATTCAATATAGTATGTATAAATTGGAGTAATGACAATATAATCAATTTGAGCACTCAAATCTTCGTATTTAAATTTTATATCTCTCAAAACATACATCCCAATATGAGATTTTTTTAATTGATAAGATATTTCATTTTCTCCTTCTAAACCTTTTTTCACAAGAAATAATTCATTTAAAATATCTTCATTATTTGGATATTTTTCATTTAACTGTTTCAATGCCTCATATTTACTTTGTAAATCACTATTTTCTTTATAAAAAACAGTATCTTTAAACCGTAAAGCATCCATTATACTATCTATTAATCCCACATATATCACCTAAGTTATTATATCATGTATACTCATAATTAGTAAATTAAGCCTTTACAAATTATTCATTTAATTATTAAAAAATTATTATTTTAAATAAATATTCTTACAAAATTATTGTTTCTACCCAATAAATTTAATTTTTCTTTCTTTCATTCACACAAAAAAGACTAAGATTTATAATAGTTAGTTAACTTAGTCCTTTAATCCTTTAATTATTTATCTTTTCTTTGACTACCGCTTGTACTACTATCTCATTCGGGATGAATAAGAAAAATTATTTATAAAATATCAAATATAAAACAACTTAATAAATTATATTACAATTAGAGCATTCTCTTGATTTTTTAGAATTTCT
>CANQYN010000066.1 GCA_947628105.1 uncultured Bacilli bacterium | reverse complement strand
ATATAGATTAATAAAAGTTACTTTCTCTCTCGTTGTGCCTTGAGGAAGGCCCGGTATTTTTTTAATATTTCATATCTTTCTTTCCAATCTTCTTTGGTTAAATTTTTTTCTTTAAGCCGGCCTTTCTTTTGATTTTCCAAAGTTCCAGTTTGTGTTAATTTGTATTTCCATTGTCTTATAGTATTATGTGGCACTCCATACTTTTTTTCTAAGTATGCGCTTGATATTCCTTTTTTGTATTCTTCAACTATTATTTCTTTTTCTTCGATAGAATATTTCTGAAATTTTTGTCCTTTTGAAGCCATAAAAAATACACCTCCTTTCAGAAGTGTATTTTAACATAGTTTTCTTGAACTGTTTTTTTATTTGTGTCTACTCTAAGGGGTGCAGTTCATCATACGTTGTTTTAAATTTCCTTATGAGCTTTTTCTTTTGGCTTCTTTTTGGTTTTTTCTTTTGTTTCTTTTTCTATTTCGTTTATTTCCTGTTCAGAAAATTCCTCTATTTCAAATTGAGCAAACCGTTCTTGATACCGTTGATAAAATACTTCAAATATTTTACTTCGATTTAAACCAATCGTTTGATTATAAGAATTTTCTGCCATATTTTCTAAGTCGGAAATAACTTGATACAAAGCTTGGTCAGGTATTGTAGAAGCATAAACATCTGATAGTAAAAGATGAAGTTGATAAGAAAAATCAGGAAGATTTTGATATTTTTCTTTTGTCAAGTCAGTTAATATTTCAAATAATAAGCTGGAATGAATCATATCATAAGTATTTTCTACTAATTCATCATCTAGATCAAATAAAATTTTTGCTTTTCTTTTACTATCTACTATTGATAAACTAGGGATGACATATTCGGAAAGTAAAATATTTTCTAAATCTTCATTTAAATAAATTAAATCATATTTCCACTGACATAGTTTTTTCTTTGTCTCAGAATCTTCTATCACATTTAAAATGGAATCGATTTTTAAAATCGTTCGAATGATATCTTCCTCTTTCATTAGAGGAATCATAATTTCTTGGCAAAGTGTTTCTTCATCATTTCGAGGATTTGTAGTAAAGAAAAAGATTGCCTCCTCTTCCTCTTCTTGAGAAATTTCTTCACTAGTAACATCATATTTCGATTCTATTTTTTCTAACAAGCGTCTTACTTCAATAGCTTGATCTTGATTTTTACAATAATCCTGTAAAGCATTTTCGTTAGGAAAAGGATAAATGGAAATTAAGGATTGATATACTGTATCCCAGTTATTTTCTCTTTTCATCTTTTTCGTTAAATTTTTAAATAGATCATTTTCTATTTCTTTATATTCTGAAATAGTAGTAAAAAGCTTATTTTTTTCATTTGTTTTATCAGGAAAAAAGCATTCAAGATTTACTATTTCTTGATAACATTTTCTAATTTCTTTTCCCATTATAAGTAATACATCAATCATTTTTTTGTTTTTCATACACAACTCCCCTGTCTATTACTATTATACTGTAATTTTAAAAGATACTCAAGAAAAAATAAAGAAACCATAAAGGTTTCTAATCTATATAAACGCTATTTTGCGAATAGCGACAGGAAAAGTAAATTTATTACTTCATTATAATATATTATGATAAATGTTTTTTGTATATAATATTAAACTATTTTTCTTTACTAATAGTATTTAAAAATTTTTTAATTTTATTCTTTTTATATAGTATAGACAAAACATTTTAAAAGTTTTAAGGAATACATGTTTTAAGATGAAAATATTTCTTTCTTATATGAATAGTAATACTACCATTTAAATCCGTTCGATATATTTTAGAAGAACTTAAATTTTTTAAAACACTATCACTAGGATGAGAATATCGATTATTTTTTCCAACCGATATAATGGAATATTTAGGATTTGTGAAGGTGATGAAATTTTTACCACTACTTGTTTTACTACCATGATGTCCTACTTTTAAAACATCAATATTTTTTAAGAAACTATTTTTTAATAATTTATCTTCTACTTTTATTCCAGCATCTCCCATAAATAAAAATTTATACTGCCCTATCTTCGTATAAATAACATTAGAATTATTATTTTCATCACCATATAATTGTGGATGAAAAAATAATAAACTGGCCCCTTTTAATGGCAATTTTTGAATGCAAAAATAATAAGGTATTTTCTTTTTCTTTAACACTTTTATAAGATCATTTTCTAATTTATTTTGTTTTCCACAATTAAATATTACATTTTTAACTTTAAAATATTTTATTAAATCGATACTTTCTCCCATATGATCAAAATCTCCGTGGGTTAAAATAAGATAATCTATCTTTTGAATACCTAAAGAATAAAAGTAAGGAATAAGAGTGTTTTGAGAAAGAGAAAATGAACTTTTTTCACCTTTAAATGAAAGCTTCCCTCCCGTATCAAGTAAAATGTTTCCCCTTTGATGAGGAAGAGCAATAAGCGTTGAATCTCCCTGCCCTACATCGATAAAAGTAATGATAGTATGGGAATTAAAATATGAAATATGATAATGAAAAAATAACACAATAATAAGAAGTAAAATAAAAAAATATCGTTTTTCTTTTTTATGATAAAAAATACTAATAATGATAATCCAATAGCCTAAATGGAAAACAAGAGACATTTTAGGAAATGTAAAAGTAAGAAAAGAAATGGAAGAAAGAAAAAGAGAAAGATGTTCTAAAAGAAAAAGTAGAAATTTTAAAATTATTTCAACAGGAGGAATCAAAAAAGTAAAAAGACATAATGGAAAGATAAAAATACTGACGAAAGGAATAAAAAAGCAATTCAATAACGGAGTTAAAAAATTAATAGCAAAACCATTTTGAATTAAAATTGGAATACTAACTACAAAAGAAATACAGGAAGTAAAAAATAAACTACTGATATTATTTTTGGTTTGATTTATTATTTTTTGAGAAAAAAGAAGAGAAAAACTAATGACAAAACTAAATATAAAACCGACATGATAAAGATAATATGGATTATATAATAAAAATAAGAAAAACAAATAAAATAAAACTTCTTTCCCTGAAAAAGGAAGATTAAATATTTTATTGAATCGAATCAAAATATAGAAAAAAACACTTCGTAATAAAGAGGGAATAAAATTCGCTAAAAAAAGATAAAAAAGAAGAAAACTGCTAACAAGAAAAAAGATACTTTTTTCTCGCTTTAAAAAATATCGTAATATTTTATCAAGAAGAAAGGCAAATAAGGTTACATGCATCCCCGATATGGCAAATAAATGACTGATCCCGTTTTTTTGAAAACTATTTAAAACTTCTTTTTCAAGATAATTTTTTTCTCCTAATAAAAATAATTCTAAATATTTTCTAGTAGAAAATCGTTCAATTCTTGTTTTTACCTTATTTTTTAAAAGATAAAAAATATTTTTATTTTTGGAAAGCAATGTAATTTTTTCTGCTTTTATTTGATAAAAAATTTTTTTGCTTTTCATATAATTTTGATAATTAAATAAATTAAAATTTGTATTAGGCGGAATTTTTTCTATTTTTCCTGTTACGATATAATAATCCCCTAAAGAAAAAGAAATATTTTTCTTGGGATAAAATATAACTTCTACGTTTTCTTTTCCTTTTAAAAGAAGAGAAATTTTATCTTCTTTCTTTTCATATGAAATTACTTTACCAACAAACGAATCATTATGTAACGTAATAGTAGGTGTAACATCGAATGACAAAACTATGATTGTTCTTATTAAGATGAAAAGACAACTAAATCGTAATATTATTTTTAATTTTTTCAAAGAGTTGTTCCCCAATTCCCGTTACATTTTTAATATCATCTATCGTTTGAAATGGAGTATTATTTCGATAGGCAATAATATCTTCTGCTTTCTTTTCTCCAATTCCCTGTAAGGTCATTAATTGTTCTTTGGTCGCTGAATTAATCGAAACAATCGATGGTTTTTCTTCAGGAGAAGCTTTGTTTTCTTGCTTTTCATCATCTTGATTAAGACACGCTTGATTGACTTTATCAGGACATTTTTCTTCCATAACAGTAGTATCATATTCTTTGATTTTTTCTGTTAAACGCCATTCATCGATATCTTCGTTAGTATAAATAATAATCGTCATTTCATCTGTTACTTTTTTACTTAAATTAATTAAAGAAGTATTGGCATCTTTTTTTAAACCACCTGCTTTATCAATAACATCAATTACTCTACTTCCTTCTTCCATTTCATAGACACCAGGTTTTTTAATCGCTCCTTTAATATCAATCTTTAAATAAGCAACTTCTTCTACCTGTTTTGTTTCTGTTACTTCTTCTATAGGAGTATCTTCTACCTTTGTTTTAAAAAAATAAAAAATGACACTACTTAATAAAAAAATTACGATAATTATCCCAATAAAAACATAATGTTTTTTTTCTTCTTCTAATGGAAATTCATCGATATTTATCACCTCCTATCTTTTATATAGAAGATAAAAATTAAATTTCCTTGTTTAATGAAAAAAACTTATCAATGATAAGTTATTTTTGAAATAATTTTATAATATCATTATAAGTAATTACAATCATCAAAAGCATCAATAAGTAAAAACCAATACTATGAATTATATTTTCTACTTTAGGATCTAATTTTTTTCCTCTGATTTTTTCAATGATTAAAAATAATAGTCTTCCTCCATCAAAAGCAGGGATAGGAAGAAAATTTAAAAATCCGACATTGATACAAATGTAAGCAGTTAAATAAATTAAATTAATAAGTCCTGTTTGTGAGACAGAAGAGACTACACTATATATTCCAACGGGACCAGATAAATTATTTAATTTTAATTTTCCAATAATTAAGTATTTAATCGTTAAAATCATTTGTTCAACTAAACTTCCTGTTTTCACAAAAGCATATTGTAATGATGGTAAAATTCCATAACGACGATGATTTTCTAATGAAAATCCATATTTATATACCATTTCACCATTTTCTTCTACTAAAGTTGCTTCAATATTGATTTGTTCTATTTTTCCATTTTCATGTTTGACGACAAATTCTCCATTTTTACCATTATTGACTGTCATTTCTAACAATAATTGATCGACAGAATGGATGTTATGATCATTATAACCAATAATTTGATCTCCTTTACGGATATTACTATGAGAGATTTCATATTCGGGTTCTACTGATGCGATATATGGTTTATAAGGAGTAATTCCCACTCTTAACCCAACAAAAAACAAAAGAATAATCGCTAGTAAAAAATTAAATAAAATTCCGGCAATCGTAATGAGTACTTTTTCGTGCCATTTTTTATTAAATAATTGTTTTTTGGGAGGTATGGTTTTATCTTCTTCTATTTCCTCTCCGGCCAT
>CANQYN010000065.1 GCA_947628105.1 uncultured Bacilli bacterium | reverse complement strand
TCTGATTTTAATACTTCTTTAAAATATTTTAATACCCCCTTATTTTTACTAACTCCTCCTTGAAAAATAATAGGTTCCTTTATCTTTTTCCCTTTCCCAACATTATTTAAATAATTTAACACAATACTTTTGGAAAGGCCAGCAACAATATCTTCTTTTTTATAACCAACTTGTGCTTTATGAACCAGATCGGATTCAGCAAACACTGTACAACGCGCTGCTATTTTTACAGGATTATCTGATTTTAAAGCCAAGTCTCCAAATTTTTCGATGGGAATTCCTAAACGCTTGGCCTGACTAGAAAGAAAAGCACCAGTTCCAGCCGCACATAATGTATTCATAGCATAATCAGTAATAATGCCATTTTCTAGTAAAATTATTTTAGAATCTTGGCCTCCGATTTCTAAAATTGTCCTAGCTTCTGGATAAAAAGTTAATGTTCCAATCGCATGAGCAGTAATTTCATTTTTGATGATATTGGCGTCTAATAGTAGACCGATTAGTTTTCGAGCACTTCCCGTCGTTCCAATTCCTTTTACAATATAGTCATCAGATAAAGATTCTTTTAATGTAGAAACTAATTTTTTTACTGCCGAAATAGGATTTCCTTCTGTCCATATATAATCAGATACTAAAATTTTATTGTTAGAATCAATAATAACACCTTTGGTTGAGATAGACCCAATATCGATTCCTAAATAACAATCATTCATGATTTCTCCTCATTTCTAACATGTCGACAAATGCTTCAATTCGCGTTCTTATTCCTACCTCTGACGTATTTGAATCAAACGAGAAAAATAAAACAGGAATTTGATACTCTTGAGCTACTTTTTGAATAATTGGCATAGCTCCTATTTCTGGTGTACAAAAGGAAGATTTAATATGAATAATTCCATCTATTTTTTGTTTTCCCATCTCCTTTGTGCGTGCAATATTATCAGATGCATCTGCCCCCATTTTATATTTTATATAATCTTTCGTATTCTTCATATATTTCTTTATCTTTTTTCCTTTTTCTACTAATAAATATCTCGCATTAGTAAAACGCTTAATAGCGATATGATATTCTGCTAGAATCCGTTCCAATTCATAATTAGCGAAAGGTTCCATAACGGTATATAATTCTCCAATAATTCCTACTTGTATACAGTTTTTCATATCATATATTTTTATCTTTTTAAACTTTCTTTTATATTTTTGATATGTAAAGAAAAGATGAAAATATCCTTTAATATGTTTAAATTCTTGTAACATTTGTCGATTCAAACGATCAAAACTACCTTTTTCTTGTTCAAAACCAATATGTTTTCTAATATAATGATCAATATTATCCATATACTTTATCATCTTTCCTGTAACCAATGAGTAATAAATTCCTTTTTTTAAAGAAAAATCCGGATCTAAGTCTTTCATTTTTTGAATAATTTCTTTTAGATTTGCTTTACCTTTTGTCACTAAGTTAATATATTCAAATTTATAACCCAAATCCTTTAAGATTTGAATCTGTAATTCACTATAATATCCATAGCGACATCCACCCCCCAACTGAAATAAAACATTAGCTCCTTGTTCTAAGCCTTCAATATAAGTTCCCAAGGTATGTTTAAATGGCATACATACAAAATCAGGACTATTTTTACTTCCTAATTCCAATGTTCGATACGTCATTGGTTTTGGCATTAAAATAGGATATTTTTGAATATGACTTAATAAATAATAAACTGGGATTTGATAATTTCCCAGTTGGGGATAAGTAATTAATTTGGACATTTTGATTTCTCCTTTAAAATATCGACAAAGCTTTCTATTCTAGTTTCCATTCCTGCTCCTCCATCTAAATCGTCAATTACTAAATTTAAATAAGGAAGAGATGTTTTTCGCATCGCTAATTCATTTACTAAAGAATCTGGTCCACATGGGAAAGAAGATAAAAATAAAATTCCATCTATATCATTTTTACAAAGTTCGATAGCTCCTATGCTTTCTTTACTGTATTTAAAATATAAAGTAGAAGAAATTTTTTGTGAAGAAGCATGTAAATCTTTTTCTAAAAAAAGATGAGAATAGATAATTTTAATTCCTTGTTTTTCTAATAAAGTAACAATTGGTTTCCCTAACAATTCATCATATACCTGATAAGGATGGGAAACAATTAGTACTTTAATTCCTGGTTGTTTAGCCGTTAAAATATTTTTTCGAATGGCTTGATACTGTTTTAATTTTGCTTTATCGCAAGCTTTTAAATAGGCTCTTTGAACTTCTAATCTTTTTTTCTTTAACACTTTCCCCATATGATAAAAAGCCTTCTTTTCTGTCTTTCCATGATCACCATCAATATTATAAGTTAAAAGTGGAACAGAAAATAAATTATGAATAACATCATAACTAGCTAAAAAATTAGTACAAGTTTGATTACTATTTCCATAATTATCAATTCGCGGAACTAAAAGAATATCACATTTATCTTGAAGATAGGCAACGTGCCCAATATAATTTTTGAAAGAAAGACACATTTCATCATTTGCGTACTTGCTTCCTAACTCTTGGATTTTACGATTTGTATTTGGTGAGACAATATAAGGAATATTTAATTCATCAAAAAAGCTTTTCCATATATTTCCGTAATAATAATAAAATAAACTTCTAGGTATACCAATTGTCATAATATCACCTATCTTAATCATAATAAAAAAATGATTATTTTATGAATACTTTTTTTTCATCTACTCAAAATAATAAGGAGGTGAAACTAATGAAGAAAAAAGATCAAAAAATAGGTTGTTCTGTTTATGACTGTAAACATTGTAATTGTGAAGAAGATAGTTGCAAATTAAAAGAAATTAAAGTTTCGAACTGCAAAGGAAGCGGAGAAAAAGAAACTACAATGTGTGATAGTTATCAACAAAAAAAAGATTAGTTGAAATATTTCACTAAAATATTTCAACTAATCTTTTTAAATTCGTTATAAAAAGTAAATAAGATATCCTGCAAGTCCACATAATAGCACAATGACTAAAGCAATCAAAATGATACTAGCACTATTATCTTTTTCTGTTATTTTATTTTCTTGTTTCTTTTTTTTACTCATTTTATCTAGCTCCTTATGCTACTTATTATAATATATTTTTATTATTTGTACAACTAAAAAGGTGAAAAACACCTTTTAATCTTTTATTTGTTTACTAACTGATTGAAATTGTTCAATTAATTTCTTTAGTTTTGTCGTACTATTTTTTAACTGTTCATTTTCTTTTTGAAGATCTTCACGTTCTGTACGAACTTTTTCTTCTGTTGTTGCCTTTTCTACAGCAAAATCCATCTTCTCTTGTTCTAATTTTTTCTTTTCCTCTTCTAATTCCTTTTTTAACGTATCAAATTCTTGTTCCTTTGACTGAACAGTTTCTTTAAATTGAGCTTCTGCTTCCTCCATATGTTGTTTTTGCGTTTTTATATATTCGTCACATTCTGCTTTTTTCATTTCTATATTTTCTGTCTCTTCGGTAATCGTCTTTTTTAATTCTTCTTTTTCTTGTTCAAAAGCTTCCTTTTGTTCAATTAGTTCTGCTTCTTCTTTTCGTAAAGCATCTTTTTTTTCATTGATTTCATTAGCAACTGTATTAGCTCCTTCAATATCGTTTGATAAAGAATCAATAATAGAGTCAAAATCATCTAATTCTATTGGTGTAGAATCATTTTCTTGTTCCAAAGAAGCCTCTTCTGAAGAAGGAAGTTCTTCGATTGAATTTTGTTCCTGCAATTCATCTGCAGGTTGTTCTTCTATATTATTTTCTACCGTCTCTTCAATAACTGGTGTCTCCGATGGTTCTATTTCTGTTTGCGCTTCTTCAGATGTTTCAACTGGATTAGAAGTATTTTCTTCTTCATTATTAATTATCTCATTAGGCAAATTTTCTTTTGTTTCTTCCTCTTCTTTTATATTTTCATTTGTCGGTAATACTTCACTAATCTCTTGTGGATTGAGAGGAGTTTCTGCCATTTCAGATTCTTCTTTTACTTCATTTTCTTCAGAAGGAGTTTCATTTTCCGAAGATTCTTCTTGAACTTCTTCAGATTTTGTATTGTCGATTATAGGCATATCAAAAACTGCTGTCCCAGTAGAGGGAGTCTCTTCTGTTTCGACAGCTTCCCCTTCTAATGGAAAAGCTTGTTTACTTTCTTCTTCCGTATTATCCACATTAATAAATTTATTTTCTTGATTTTCTTCTACTTTTGGCATCTCACTAAATTCTTGAACAATATCTTCAAAGCCAAGATTACTCGTCGTTTTTTCGTTTTCTGACATACTATCTCTCCTTTTTATTCTTTTCCCCTATTTTTACATTATCAATATTATATCATAAATTTCAAAAAATAGTATAAAAAAAGAAAAAAAACTTTTATTTTATCCTTCTTTTTCTTCTTGTATAATTTTTCGTACTTTATTTTTCACTCGTTGAATTGCATTATCGATTGTTTTTGGCGATTTATCTAATAAAGTCGCTATTTCTTTATAATTAAAATTATGATATTTCAATTCAAACACTTGAGCTTCTAAATCAGTTAATTCCTCTTTTATTTTTTGCATAATAAAACGATTTTGTTCGCTTGTAAATACTAATAACTCTGGATTTTGAGTCTCATCGAACAAGATATTTTCTAAATTATTTTCATTTCCTTCAGAATCGATAAAATCAAAGGAAACAGATTCATTTAAGATACGATGCTTTAGCCTTTTTGTACTGACGACAAGAGAAATTAATTTTCTTTCAATGCATGTTTTGGCAAACGTATAAAAAGAAGTATCTTTGGTTTGTTGATAATGTGATATTGCATTCGTTAACCCTAGCATTCCTTCTTGAACTAAATCATTTAATTCTAATCCTGCATTTTTGCAGTAAGGAAAAAAACGTTTTGCTAAAGTATGAATCAATGGTTCATATTTTTTATATATGATTTCTAATGCTTCTTCATTATTTTCTTGAACGAATTCAAGTAATTGCTGATCATTATAATTTTGATACATAATTTCTCCTTTGATAAGCGGCTTCAAAAAGCACGATTCCTGTCGCTACCGAAGCATTTAAGCTATTGGTTTTCCCGTTCATAGGAATAGCTCCTATATAATCACATAAATCACTGGTTAAACGGCTCATCCCTTTTCCTTCATTCCCGATTACTATTGCAATAGGCATTTTATAGTCCTGCTCATTGTATAAGCTATTAGTATCCATATCTGTTCCGCATATCCATACATCATTTTCTTTTAAATAATTAATTGTATTTTGTATATTATTTACTCTTGCGATTTTCATATATTCTACTGCACCTGCTGAGGTTTTATATACTGTTACATTTACCGCTGCTGCTCTTCTTTTTGGAATTATTATTCCATGTACCCCTGCTGTTTCTGCTGTCCTTATAATCGATCCAAGATTGTGAACATCTTCTATACCATCTAAGATTAATATAAATGGATTCTCATTCTTCT
>CANQYN010000064.1 GCA_947628105.1 uncultured Bacilli bacterium | reverse complement strand
AGGGGGTTGCAGGTTCAAATCCTGTTTTCCCGACCATTTATGAAATAATCCTTTGAAAATCAAGGACTTTATAATAAAAAAATATAGTAATTATACTATATTTTTTCTTTTTTTCTTTTGATATGAAGAAATGACTGTTTGTTCTTCTTCTTTAGGATAATGTAAAATAACATTATCTTTTTCTCTAACTAAACGATAATCACTATTTGGATTTCTCAAATAAGAGATAATGTTTTTGCTATTTACTCTATCATAAAAAGTAATGATGAAACGGGTTATTTTAGTATTTGGTGAATTTGTTTGGTAGATATAATCAATTAAAACTTCTTCATTCGAATCCAGTAATTGAAAATCACTATTGGCACAATCCAAACATTCGAGCAAAGTAGAAAAATTTACTTCATCTAAATTTTTACAAGAATCAAAAACACGACTTTTCAAATTTAATATGAAAGAACCATATCTTACCTCTTCATCCATCTTAGCACCTCGATAAATTTTCTTTTTATTATAAGATAAAAAAATGATAAAATCAAGTATTTGCTTTTTTAATATAGCTATAGTATAGTTGAGATAGAAATGAGGCAGTAAAATGAAAGAAATAGTAGAGCCACTATTAAATTGGTATTTCAAAAATAAAAGAATGCTTCTTTGGCGATATGATAAAGATCCATATCATGTATGGATTTCGGAAATTATGCTTCAGCAAACAAGAATTGAAACTGTAAAAGAATATTATAAAAAATTTATGAAAAAAGTTCCTTCGATTTCGGATTTAGCTATGATTGAAGAAGATGAATTGCTAAAATTATGGGAAGGATTAGGATACTATAATCGAGCGAGAAATTTACGATTAGCAGCTATTCAAATTATGGAAAAATACGACGGAAAATTTCCGACAGAATATGAAGAAATTATAAAATTACCTGGGATAGGAGAATATACAGCAGGAGCGATATCTTCTATATGTTTTTCAAAAAAAGAAGTAGCGATTGACGGAAATGTACTTCGTGTTTACATGCGATTGAAAAATTCGAGACAAAATATTGATGAAATGTCGGTACGAAAGGAAGTATCTATTAATTTAAAAAAGATATTACCAAAACAAAGTGGAGATTTCAATGAGGCGATGATGGAGTTAGGAGAACTGATTTGTCTTCCTAATGGAATGCCCAAATGTAGTGATTGTCCTTTAAAATCATTTTGTCAATCTTATCGGCAAGGGACTATGTTAGAGTTACCTGTTCGCAATGGAAAAAAGAAAATACAAGAAGAAAAATACACAGTATATTTATATATTTGTAAAAATAAAATTGCTATTGAAAAAAGAGAAGCAGGGCTCTTACAAAAACTTTGGCAATTTCCTAATGATATCGGATATCGTTCTTTAAAAAAAGTAAAAGAGAGTATGACAGAAAAAAGTCTTGTCGTAAAAAAAATAAAAAAGAATATTGAAAGTAAACATGTTTTTTCTCATCGAATTTGGAAGATGCAATCTTATCTGATTGAATTAGATGATGAGATACCAGAATATCAATGGGTTACGGTAAAAGAAATAAAAGAAAAATATGCTATCGCGGTTGCTTTTCAACCTTTTGTAAAAGAAATTACTAATATTATAGAAAAAAATATGTTATAATAAATATGGTGATAATTATGGCTAATGAAAAAATTCAAAAATCAAAACGTGAAATTGTGAATATGCTATTAAATCAAAATTTAGAAACGAATGATGAAGTAGAATTAATTGATATTTTAATCGATCAACCAATTTCAATTGATGTCGATAAACAAAATGAACAAAATTTAAAAAAGGGTGATAAAATAGCTGATAAATTAACTCAAGTAGCGGGTAGTTGGGGCTTTATTATTGGTTTTATTATCTTTTTAGCGATATGGATGATATTAAATATTACTGTTTTAAAAGACGTTGATCCTTATCCATTTATTTTATTGAATTTACTTTTATCGTGTTTAGCGGCCTTACAAGCACCAATTATCATGATGAGTCAAAATAGAGAGGCGAGAAAAGATAGTATGAGATCTAAAAATGATTATAAGGTAGATTTAAAAAGTGAACTTATATTAGAAGCATTACACGATAAAATGGATGAAATTATTAAAAATCAAAGAAAAATTATAGAATATTTTAAACAAGAAAATAAATAGGTTTAAAAGATTTCCCTTTTCATAAATTACATAAAAGAGAAAAACTATTTGTAGAGAATAAAGAAAGCATTTTCGATAATAAAAAGAATTGCTTTCTTTTTATTTTATGCTATACTATAAGTAGGAGGCTGAGAATATGAAATTTAATATTCGTGGAAGTAAACTGGAAGTAACAGAGGCAATCAAATCTTATATTGAGGAAAAATTAGGGAGGTTAAACAAATATTTTGAAGAACCAGATAATTTCACAGCCAATGTACTTGTTAGAACAACAAATAAAAATCAAATAGTTGAAGTAACAATCCCTATTTCAAAAGCAATTTTAAGAGCAGAAGAAGGACATGATGATCTTTATGCGGCGATTGATTTAGTTGTGGATAAATTAGAACGCCAAATTCGTAAGAATAAGACTAGATTAAAACAAAAAACTAATCGGGATACGATGGCAATGTTTATTGACTTTGAAGTTTCTGAAGAAGAAGTAGAAAATAATAAAATTATTAAGAGAAAGAAAATTGAAAATAAACCGATGAGCGAAGAGGAAGCTATTCTTCAAATGAATTTATTAGGTCATTCCTTTTTCATATTTAATAATACAAATACAAATACAATGTCTGTATTATATAAAAGAAAAGATGGAAATTACGGAATTATAGAAGTAGAATAAAAGACGCATAAAACGTCTTTTTAATTGATAAAATAAATTAGATAAATTTATGAAAATTTATCATCTATACTATTATTTTAAAAGGAAATTTGATAAAATAAATTTATATGTATGAAAGGAACGAGTAGTATGAAATTATTTAAAAAAATATTTGATACAGAATATAAAGAATTAGAAAAATTCAAAAAAGAAGCTGATCAAGTAGTTGAACTTGATAGTAAAATGTCTAAAATGACAGATAATGAATTAAAAAAGCAAACTGAAATTTTTAAAGAACGACTTGCTAAAGGAGAGACATTAGACGATATTAAGATAGAAGCGTTCGCTGTTGTTCGAGAAGCAGCTTATCGTGTTATTGGCGAAAAACCTTTTTATGTACAAATTTTAGGTGGTCTTGCTATCCATGAAGGAAATATTGCCCAGATGCGTACTGGAGAAGGAAAAACTCTAACCTCTACTATGCCGGCTTACCTAAATGCATTAAGTGGAAAAGGAGTCCATGTTATTACTGTCAACGAATATTTAGCAGAGCGTGATGCCAATTGGATGGGAAGCATTTATCGTTTCTTAGGATTAAGCGTTGGAGTAAATTTTCGCGAGCTTACAGCTTCTGAAAAAAAAGCAGCTTATGCATGTGACATTACTTATACAACTAATAATGAAGTTGGATTTGATTACTTAAGAGATAACATGGTTGTAAAGGCGGATGACCGAGTACAAAGAGGACTAAATTTTGCTATCGTTGATGAAGTGGATTCTATTTTAATTGATGAAGCAAGAACACCATTGATTATTTCCGGGGGATATATGGAATCTGCTAATCTTTATATCCAAGCCGATAAGTTTGTAAAAACATTGAAAGAAAATGATGGCTATCTTTATGATGAAAAACAAAAAGCAGTTACTTTAGATGAAAAAGGGATTAAATTAGCTGAAAAATCATTTAATGTATCCAACTTATATGATATTAGTAATACTACTTTGGTTCATTTTATTAATCAAGCATTACGAGCAAATTATGCAATGAAAAAAGATTTTGATTATGTTGTCAAAGAAGGAAGAGTAGTTATTGTAGATTCTTTTACTGGACGTTTGATGGAAGGAAGAAATTTTTCAGATGGATTACATCAAGCAATCGAGGCTAAAGAAGGAGTAGAAATTCAACAAGAGACAAAAACGCTTGCGACAATTACCTTTCAAAATTTATTTCGAATGTATAATAAATTATCTGGTATGACAGGGACAGCTAAAACAGAAGAAGAGGAATTTAGGGATATTTATAATATGTATGTTATTCAAATCCCAACAAATAAACCAATCGCCAGAATTGATTATGGAGATCTTATCTTTGCGACAAAAAAGGGAAAATATAAGGCTATTGTAGAAGCAATTAAAGAAAAACATGAAAAAGGGCAACCAGTCTTAGTTGGAACTATAGCAGTAGAAACAAGTGAATTGATAAGTTCAATGTTAAAAAAAGAACATATTCCTCATGAAGTATTGAATGCTAAGAATCACGCAAGAGAAGCTGAAATTATTGCAAATGCAGGAAGAAAAGGCGCTGTTACGATTGCTACTAATATGGCAGGACGTGGAACAGATATTAAAATTAGTGATGAAGTAAAAGAATTAGGTGGTCTATTTGTCATAGGAACAGAACGCCATGAGTCAAGACGTATCGATGATCAATTGCGTGGACGTTCAGGTCGTCAAGGAGATGAAGGTGCTTCTCAATTCTGTGTATCATTTGAAGATGAATTGATGGTACGATTCGGCGCTGATAGAGCAAAGGATATGTTAGCTCGTGTTGGTTTTAAAGAAGATGAATGTATTAGAGTAAAGGCATTAACAAAATCAATTGAATCGGCTCAAAGAAGAATCGAAGGAGAAAACTTTGATACTCGTAAAGCATTGTTACAATATGATGATGTCATTAATAAGCAAAGAGAATATATTTATGATGCTAGAAATGAAATCTTAGATTCTGAAAGTATTCATGATACTGTCTTAGAAAGAATCCGCAACAATATTTCTGATTTGGTTATGGATCATATTGAACCAGAAGGATATTTAACAGAAAAAGATTATTCTGAAATATTAGAATATACAAATGAATACTTATTAAAAAAAGATTTAAAACTTAATGATATTAAAGATAAAAAAGAAGAAGAATTAATCGATTATTTGTATAATAAAACAGTACAAGAATATGAGGATAAATTAAAACAAATTCCTGAAGAAGTAGCACATGAATTTGAAAAAGCAATTAGCTTACGTATTATTGATACTTTTTGGATGAATCATATTAGCACAATGGCTTCTTTAAGAGAAGGAATTGGATTACGGGGATATAGTGAAGATCCTCTTCGCGCATATACAATGGAAGGTTTTGACCTATATGAAGAAATGTTAGACAATGTCGATAAAGAAATTACAATGTATTTATTGAATGCGGAAATTCGTCAAAATGTTGAAAGAAAACAAGTAATTAAAGGGCAAGCAGTAAATGATAGTACTAAAGTAAAAAAGGCACAACCAAAACGTGTCAATAAAATTGGCAGAAACGAACCTTGTCCTTGTGGTTCGGGAAAGAAATATAAAAATTGTTGTGGAAAGTAAGATAAAATAAGGGGAAAATCAATATTAAAAAAGTGACAAATTTGTTGTTTGTCAACCAATTA
>CANQYN010000063.1 GCA_947628105.1 uncultured Bacilli bacterium | reverse complement strand
AAGCTGCTGGAAAAGCTGCTTACGATATGGGTATGAGAAAAGTTGACGTTATTACAAAAGGATTAGGTTCTGGACGTGAAACAGCGATTCGTTCATTACAAACAGCTGGTTTAGAAATTGTCTCAATTACAGATGCAACACCTGTACCACATAACGGTTGCCGTCCACCAAAACGTCCACGTGGATAATAGAAAAGGAGTGTGTGAAAGTGTTAAACTTTGAGAAACCAACTTATAAAATAACGGACTATATTGAAAATAATAATTATGGAAAATTTGAATTAGAACCTTTAGAAAGAGGATTTGGGATTACTTTAGGAAACTCTCTTCGTAGAGTTATGCTATCGAGTATGCCAGGAAGTGCTATTGTAGCGGTTCGTATCGATGGTGTAATGAGAGAATTTCAAACAATTGATGGAATTGTAGAAGATGTAACTACTATTATATTAAATTTAAAAAATATAGTAATTAAAAATCATTCACAGGAAGTAAAAACTCTTCATTTATCAGTAAATGAAGAAAGAGTTGTTACTGCCGCAGATATTCAAACAGATGCAGATGTTGAAATTTTAAATCCAGATCAAGTAATTGCTACTCTATCTAAAGGTGGAAAATTAGAAATGGAAATGATTGTGGCAAACGGTCGTGGATATGTTTTAGCAAACGAAAATAAAAAATATATTGAAAATTCCGCAATTGGATACATTCCAATGGATGCTTCTTATTCTCCTATCGAAAGAATTAATTTTGATGTAGAAAGTGCTCGTGTTGGACAAGATGCAAACTATGATAAGTTAATTATTGAAGTATCTACTAATGGATCAATTCGTCCAGAAGAAGCTTTATCATTAGGAGCTAAAATATTAATTGAACATTTTAATATTTTAACAGAATTAAGTGAAATTGCCGATATGACTGGAATTATGACTGCTAAAAAAGAAGATAGCAAATTGAAAAAATTAGAAACATCAATCGATGATTTAGATTTCTCTGTAAGAGCTTACAATTGCTTAAAACGAGCTGGTATTAATACATTAGGTGATTTAACAGAAAAATCAGAATTAGAAATGATGAAAATACGTAATTTAGGTAAAAAATCTTTAAAAGAAGTAATTGATAAAATTAAAGATATGGGACTTAAATTTAGAGAAGATGACTAATAAGGAGGTATAAAATGGCTTATAGAAAGTTAGGACGTTCAAATAAACATAGAAAAAGTATGTTAGCGAATTTAACAAAAAGTTTAATTCAAAATGAACGCATTGAAACAACAGAAACAAGAGCAAAAGAAGTACGTAAGTGTTTCGATAAAATGATTACTTATGGTAAAAAAGGAGATTTAGTTTCTAGAAGAAAAGCAATTGCCTTTTTACAAAATGATGTCGATACAGTAAAAAAAGTATTTGATGATTTAGCTGTACGTTATGCTAATCGTAAAGGTGGGTATACAAGAATTTTAAAATTAGATGAACGTAGAGGAGACGATGCGTTAATGGTAATTTTAGAATTAGTAGAAGGAGATGCAAAATAAGCATCTTTTTGTTTTAGAATAATTTGAAATTATAGTCATTCTATTATATAATAATAATAGGTGATAGGATGAAAGCACTAATTACAGGCGCAAGTTCTGGTCTTGGCGCAGATATGGCTAGAATATTGAGTGAAAAGGGATATGATCTAATTTTAGTCGCTCGAAGAAAAACAAGACTTGCCAAGTTAAAATCAGAGTTAAAAACTAATGTTCAAATTATTGTGACAGATGTTTCTAGTACTTTTAATTGTATGGATTTATATAATCAAGTAAAAGATGAAAATATCGATATACTAATTAACAATGCTGGCTTTGGAGATTTTGGAGATTTTACAGAGACTTCGATAGATAAAGAATTAGACTTAATTGATACTAATATTAAAGGTGTTCATATTTTAACAAAATTATTTTTAAAAGATTTTGCAAAACGAAATCGTGGCTATATTTTAAATGTCGCCTCATCAGCGGCCTTTCAAGCAGGTCCTTTAATGGCAGCTTACTATGCTTCTAAAGCTTACGTTTTACATTTATCGGAAGCTATTTATGAAGAGTTACGACAAATTAAAAGTAATATTGGAATATCTATCTTATGTCCAGGCCCTGTCGATACAGAATTTAATAAAGTAGCGAAAGTTCAATTTGCTATTAAATCAAAAAAAAGTTATGATGTTGCTCAATATGCAATTGAAAAGATGTTTCAAAAAAAGTTAATTATTCTTCCTGGATTTGAAATGAAAGCAAGTTACTTTTTAGTAAAATTCGCTCCTCGAAAACTAGTTTATCGAGTAGCTTATAAAATTCAGATGAGAAAGGAAATATAATATGAATCAAAAAGGTCTTACGATGATAGAATTACTGGCTGTTATTGTAATTTTATCTGCTGTCGCATTAATGATAGTTCCCAATGCTATATCTTCTATTAGTCGATCTAACGAACGTCTATTAGAAACACAGATTGATGATATTAAAAGTGCTGCTAAAAACTGGGCTATTGATAAAATAGATAAAGATGGTTGCGTAGCTGAAACTTGTAATAATAGCGGACAAGATAGTGGTGCGGTAACGTTGCGACAATTGCAAGATGGAGGATATATTGCAGATGATTTATCAAATCCTAAAACAGGAAACAAATTTAACCCAGATACTGTAATGGTTATCATCAACTATGAGGGAAATGATTACGTATATTCAGTAGAAGGAATTACAAACTAGTTAATCTAGTTTTTTTCATTGTAAAATAGAAAAAAATATATTATAATAGTTGTTATTGGTGATGGAAGATGGAAAATATAATCGAGTTAAGCAATGTTAATTATCAAATAAAAAATACTATTTTATTTAAAAATTTAAACTGGATTATTAAAAAGGGAAGTTTTGTTACACTTTTAGGAAAAAGCGGAGTGGGAAAAACTACACTTCTTAAATTAATGACAGGAGAAATAAAAAGCGATAATAAAATAAAAATAAATGGTCTTTATGTAAAAGAAGAAAATTTATTTTCCATCCGTTCTAAAATAGGATTTGTATATGAAAATCCTGAACAAAATCTAATCGCTGATAATGTGAAAGATGATATTTTATATTCGATACCAAAAGGAAAATATACGTATAAAAAAATGGAAGAAATGTTTCAAGAAATTATTAAATTTTTAGAAATTGACCATCTACTTGATAAAAGTACAAGCCAGTTAAGTGGAGGGGAAAAACAATTAGTCGCTATCGCTGGTATTTTATTACGAGGGGCGAAATTGTTACTATTGGATAATTCTTTTTCTATGTTAGATACAGTTACAAAAAATAAAATATTAAAAAAATTAAAATTTTTAAATCGAAATCAAAAATTAACAATTATTTATGTAACAAACGATATAGAAGATAGTCTGTATGGAAACTATATCGCTTTATTGGGGGAGCAAAAAATGTCGTTTTTTGGGAAAAATAATCAAGCTTTTAAAGAAGAGGAGTTATTTTTAAAAGAAGGATTTGAACTTCCTTTTATGATACAATTATCAACTAAGTTAAAGTACTACAATGTAGTAACAAAACAGATTATTGATATTAATAAGATGGTGGATGAAATATGGAAATAAAATTAGAAGATGTTTCATATCGTTATCATGGGGAAAAGAAAAATTGTCTCAACCATATTAACATGAAAATAAACCATGGTGAAATTGTTGCGATATTAGGAAAAAGCGGTAGTGGAAAGACGACTTTGATCGAGTTATTAGCTTCTCTTAGGACACCTAGTGAAGGAGTAATTACAGTTGGAAATTATATTATTTCTAATGATATCACACCTAATAAAAATGAATTTAACTTTGATGTTGGCGTTGTTTCTCAGTTTCCAGAAGAACAATTTTTAAAAAAGACAGTACGTAAAGAATTAGAAATGGAAATGAAATTTTTTAACTATCGACTAGATCAAGTAGAAAAAAGAATGAAAGATGCTTTATTGATGGTGGGATTAGAAGAAAAATATCTTGATATTTCTTCTTCTAAATTATCTTATGGAGAAAAAAGAAAACTAGCTCTTGCTTCTATTTTAGTATTTAATCCCAAGGTATTAATCTTAGATGACCCTATGATTGGATTAAATCAAAGTGATAAAAATAAGATGATTCATCTTTTGACTATGTTAAAAAAAAGATATCATAAAACGATTATTATAGCGACTCATGATACAGAGTTTATTCATAAATTAGTTGATTATATCTATGTATTAGATGATGGAAAAATTGTTTTAGAGGGAGATAAATATAGCGTTTTTCAAAATGAAAAATTGTTACAAAAATGCCATATTCAACTTCCCAAGACAATAGCCTTTTCTCAAGCGGTTTATCATAGACGAAATATAAAAATAGGATACCGTGATGATATAAATGATTTGATAAAAGATATTTATCGTTATGCTAAATAGGAATGAAATGACTAGAAAAGACATAGGATGATATAATATCAATAAAAAATGGTAAATGAGGTGGTAAAATGAGATATTTTATGAGCTTTTCTTATGATGGGACAAATTACAAAGGATTTCAAAAACAGACGAGGATGAAAACAATTCAAGGAGAAATAGAAAAAAAATTAGCAAAAATAAATGGAGAAAAACCAGTAACTATTTGTGCCTCTGGAAGAACCGATGCCCATGTTCATGCTTTAAGTCAAAAAGCTCATTTTGATTTGGATAAAGAAGTAAATCCTGATAAATTAAGACATTCTTTAAATCAATTGTTAAACGATGATATTTATGTAAAGCATTTAGAAATAGTTCCTGATGATTTTCATGCTCGATACAATGTAAAAGCAAAAGAGTATATTTATAAAATTAATATGGGAGAATATAATCCGATTGAAAAAAATTATGTTTACCAATATAATAAACGACTAGATGTAGTAGCGATGGAAAGAGCTTTAAAATATTTGGAAGGAACTCATAATTTTAAATCATTTTCTAAAGCTGATGAAGAAAAAGAAGATTATGAAAGAACTATCGTACAAGCTAGTTTAATTCGCAGTATAAAAGATGTCAATAAAATCACTATCGCTTTACTGGGAACTGGTTTTTTAAGATATATGGTGCGAAATATTGTCGGTACTTTAATTGAAATAGGAGAAGGAAAAAGAAAAAGTGAAGATATTATCGATATCATAGAAGCAGAAGATAGGAGAAAAGCAGGAAAAACAGCAAATCCTGAGGGACTTTATCTAAAAGATGTCTTTTATTCTTAAAAGCTTGTAAAATAAGAAGAAACGTTGTATTTTAACTTGACTTTTACGGGTTAATTTAATATAATCTTAATTGGTACATTATTTAATCCCATGAGAGTGATTGTTGGGACCAATTACTCAATTTATTTAGAAGGGAAGAGAAAAATGAAAAATACATATATGCAAAAGAAAGAAACCGTAGAACGTAACTGGTATGTTATCGATGCCGAAGGAAAAACATTAGGACGTTTAGCTTCTACTGTCGCAAATGTATTAAGAGGAAAACATAAACCT
>CANQYN010000062.1 GCA_947628105.1 uncultured Bacilli bacterium | reverse complement strand
CGTTTTAAAATGGTTGGCTAATATTATGCCCTTATAGGGCTAGTGCAAACCACGTCTTTTAGGCGTGGTTATGATTTAGTTTTCATAAAAAATACATAAATTTTTCACAAAATTTTTTTAAATTTTAAAAAGAGGAGGATATAAAATGTATATTTTAAAAAATGCAGTGACATCCATTGTTAGAAACAAAGGGAGAAATTTATTAATTGGAATAATTGTTATTGTTATTTCTTGTGCAACGGCAGTAACTTTAGCAATTCGTTCCTCTGCTAATTCATTGATTCATTCTTATGAAAATCAATATGAATTAAGTGCAACAATTGAAATAGATCGGGAATCGATGCATAATGGTATGAATAAAGAATTAACAGAAGAAGAACGTCAAGAACAAAGGGAAAAAATGGAAGATATATTTTCTGAAGCGTCTGACATTTCTTTGGACGATATTAAAAATTATGGAGATAGTAAGTTAGTTAAAGAATATTATTATCAAAATAGTATTGGTGTCAATTCTTCTGATATAGAATCTGCCTCTATGACGGAAAGTTCTGATGGAAGAAGAATGGGAAATCATGGAAAAGGGGGATTTCAAAATATTGACGAAAGTGATTTTACTTTAACTGGATATTCTACCATAAATGCAATGAATGATTTTATTCAAGGGAGATATACTATTACTTCAGGAGAAATAAATTCTGATATGAACTCATCTTCAGCCGTAATTAATAATGAACTTGCTTCTTTAAATAATATTAAAGTCGGAGATGAAATTAAATTTGTTGATCCAAAAGATGATGAGAACGAAGTAAAAGTAAAAATAACAGGTATATTTGAAGAAAAAAGTGATACCGATGAACAAATGGGAATGTTTGCTAATTCAGCGAATACTATTATTACAAATACGACAGTAATTGATAAATTTTTATCAAAACGAGAAGATATGAAAAATACTATTACGCCAACTTTCATCTTAAAAGATAAAACAGTGATTGAACAATTTGAAAAAGAATTAAAAGAAAAAGGATTAAACGAATATCTAAATGTGACGACAAATTTAGATCAGGTAGAAGGAGCTACTAGCACAATTTCTAATGTTGCTACTTTTGCGACTACATTTTTAATAATTACTTTAATTATTGGTGGAATTGTTTTATTTGTCATTAATATGATTAATATAAGAGAACGAAAATATGAAATAGGAGTTCTTAGAACCATAGGAATGAAAAAAAGGTACTTGACGTTACAATTTATTTTAGAACTTATGATAGTGTCATTTATCGCTTTATTGATAGGAGCTGGCCTTGGTGCTGCTAGTAGTGTTTCTGTATCAAATCATTTATTGCAAAATGAAATAACAAATGCTCAACAAGAAAGAGAAAACATAAACGATCATTTTGGAGGAAGAATGGATGATAGACATGTAAAAGGAATGAATGGAATTGTTTCTGTCCAAGCTGTTACTTCCATTGATGCTGTCGTTGATTTTAAAGTATTACTTAATCTTTTAGGAATTGGACTTATTCTTACTTTAATTAGTTCTACTGCCGCAATGATTAGTATTCAAAAATTTTCCCCACTTACTATTTTAAAGGAGAGAAGCTAATGAAAAAAGAAATTTTAAAATTAAATAAAGTAAATTATCGATATGATGATGCAGAAGAAAATGAATATGTGTTAAGAAATGTTAATTATACTTTTGAATTAGGTAAGTTATATGCTATTAAAGGAAGAAGTGGTAGTGGGAAAACGACTTTGCTATCGTTGATTAGTGGATTAGAAACTAAATATGAGGGAACAATTCTTTATAATGAAAAAGATTTGAAAAAAATGGATTTAGATACTTATCGAAATACTTATATAGGAATTGTTTTTCAAAGTTATAATTTGCTTCCTCATCTTACTGCTATCGAAAATATTATGTTATCCATGGATATTAGTAAGGTAAAAGTCGAAAATAAAAGAGAAAAAGCTTTAGAATTGATGAAAAAAGTAGGATTGGATGAATCATTTGCCAATCGACGAGTGTTAAAATTATCTGGAGGGGAACAACAAAGAATCGCAATAGCTCGAAGTTTATCTTATCATCCAGATATTATACTAGCCGATGAGCCAACGGGAAATTTAGATAAAGAAACGGAAGATGAAATTTTAAAAATCTTTAAAAATTTAGCTCATAAAGAGAATAAATGTATTATCATTGTTACTCATTCAAAAAATGTTAGTGATAATGCAGATGTGATTTATGAATTAAAAAAAAGTAAAAAAGATATCAAATAATTTGATATCTTTTTATATCATTATTTAATAGGAAGGTTTGACTTACTATGATTTCATTGTTATAATAACTTCTTTGAAAGGGGACAACATGGAAAACTTATTACGAAAAGATAATTTAATTTTTGAAAAACAAGAACAAAAAATTTATTTTAGTACTTCAAAAGTGAAAGAAAAAGAGCAACATTTTTTACGAGTAGGAATATTACAAGAAAATGGGCAATTTTTACAACAGGGATATATTTATTTTTATTTAAATCGAGAATTAAAAATGAGCAAATTTATTGGATTATATATTAAACCTGAATTTAGAGGGAAAGGTCTTGCTTCTTTATTACTAGCTTCTTGGATACAATTTTGTTTAAATTATAATTTTGAAATATTATCTACTATTAAACATCAAAGAAAGCCATTTCTCCTTTATCTTTTAAAAAAATATCAATTTGAAATCATGTTGCCAGAAAGATATCAGACTTCTAATAAAACTATTCAAATTTGTAAAAAAGAAGAAGATACTACAAAATATTTGTTATTTAAAGATTATAATTATCAGGAATTATTTAAGAAATCGCATATTATCTATGATGATAATTATGTTATTTTAAGTAAAAAAGAAGAGGATATTAATATTTTAGATCAGGTATTAATATCAACTCCTTATTATTTACAAGATATAGATAAAGCTTATCAAAAGTCCCTTTCTATTTTAAAACGATATCATTAATTCTTGCTTATTTAAAGAAAAAGTTATACTATAAAAACGGGTAAAGGAAGAAGCTTATGATTAATTTTTATGAATTGTTGGGAATTCGTGAAACATCATCAAAGGAAGAGATAAAAACAGCTTATAAAAATATGGTTAAAAAATATCATCCAGATGTTAATCGTAGTGAAGAAGCAAATCAAATTATAAGAAGTTTAAATGAAGCAAAAGAAATTTTATTAGATGATGAAAAACGAAAAGAGTACGATTTGTCGTTACAAAAAATAAAATATTCAAAACAATTTTCTGATAATAAAAAGGAAACATATAAAGAAACAACGAAAGAATATAAGGAAACTTATGATGAGGTATATGTAACAAAATGGCAATTTTTTATCAATTATTGGAAAAATGGATTAGATAAAATAATGAGTAAAATACTGAAAACGTTATTGGTGGGAATTAACATGTTATCTTTTGCCATAATCAAAGGACTTACTTATGGAATTATTTTTATTCTTTATGCATTAAGTGACTTTATTGATTATTTGGCAGGAATATTAATTGTTTTTGCCTTTCTTTCTCTCTTTTTATTATCGGGACAAAATCAATCAGGGAAAATTTTATTTTTATCAAGAGATATCGAAAAATTTTTGGCGCTCTTTTTAAGCGCTATAGGAATTGAAATATTAAAGTTTGGAATGATAAAAGGCTCTCTTAATTTATATGTATTTTTTCAAAATATAGAAGATAAGATATTCGTTCGCATATTGATGAATTAAAACAAGATTTCTTGTTTTTTTCATATCTTGTAATAAGAATAAATACAATAAAGGTAAATAGAAACGGTAATTTTGAACATTGTAATTGTTCAAAAATAGTATAAAAATTAGAAAAAAAACTAGTTTTGAACAATTTTTAATTTATTTTGTTCAAAACTTTTTCAAATTTCACAAAATTTTTATTGTATAACAAACTGGATTGTGCTATAATTAAAAACCGCGAGTGAAAGGAGGAATTTTTATGATATGGCTTCATGATGTTAGTAAATATTTATCTACTCAAATTGGAATAAAAGAAGATTACATCTTTCGTATTTTAATTACAGTAATTGTTATTATTTTGATTAAAGCAATTAAAAAACTATGTTTTCATAGTGCCAAATTTATTAAAAATAATAAAAAGACATATATTTATGCCCAAAATATAAAAGTTGTTGTCAATGTAATTGAAGGCCTTCTTATCATTTTTATATGGGATGATTATATTAAAAGTTTTATCACCCTTATTAGTTTTATCTCAGCGGCTATTACAGTTGCTTTAAAAGATTTAGTTTTTAATTTTTTTGCAGGGATTTATATTAAAGTAAAAAAAATATTTAAAATAGAAGATAGAATAGAAATTAATGGATTTAAAGGGGATGTCGTCAATATTAATGCCATGAATTTTGAAGCATTAGAAGTAAATGAGAAAGAAGAAAATGGTCAAAGTACAGGAATTATTGTGACTTTTCCTAATTCTATTGTTTTCACGTATCCTTTAAAAAACTATAATAAGGCATTTAAATATATTTGGAATGAAATTACTGTGAGAGTTCCGCTTGATAGTGATTTAACAAAAACGAAAAATGAAATTTATCGAATAATAAATAATATTGATATTATTAAGGCAATTCCGTTAAAATTAAAAAATCAAATTAATCAAGTAAGCTCTGAATATCGTATTTATTATAATAAATTTGAGCCTATTATTTATACAAAAGTAGTAGAAAATCACGTGGAATTAAAGGTTCGTTATTTAATTCATCCAAAAAAAGCTCGTTATGTCGAATCCTTGATTTGGAGTAGAATTTTATATTCTTATCATAATCAAGAAATAGAACTTTATAAATCGGAAGTATAAATATTTGAAAGGAGAAAAAATATGAAAAACGCAGTATCTCCATCGAATGATGAAATTAAGGCTGCTATGTTGAAGTATGATTTTGCTTTACAAATATTAGAAACACAATTAAAAATTTTAATCAAAGAGTATGAAACGAAGTATCAGTATCATCCAGTAGAACATATAAAATCTAGAATAAAAACTATCGATAGCGCCATAGCAAAATTACAGAAAAAAGGTTATGAAGTTAATTTATATAATTTAGAACATCATGTTCATGATATCATTGGAATTCGAATTGTTTGTTCTTTTCTATCAGATACTTATAAAATTGTCGAAATGTTGGAAAATTCCAGTTTTATTAAAATCATCGAAAAGAAAGATTACATATCTCATCCGAAACCAAGCGGGTATACTAGTTATCATTTGATTGTAAAAATTCCTGTATGTTTAGTTAGTGGAATAGAAGAAGTAGAAGCAGAAATTCAAATACGAACGATAGCGATGGATTTTTGGGCTAGTTTAGATCATAAAATTCAATATAAATTTTCAAATGATATTCCTACAGAAATCAAAAAAGAATTATATAATTGTGCGGTAGATATTAAAAAATTAGATCAAAAAATGTTAATTTTAAATGATATTGTAAATCGTTATTATAAATAAGCTAAAAGCTTATCAGACTGTTGACAAATGAAAAGTTTGAAAACAGTCTTTTATTATTTTCAAAAATATATTATAATAAGAATGTAAGG
>CANQYN010000061.1 GCA_947628105.1 uncultured Bacilli bacterium | reverse complement strand
ACATCTTTATTATAATACATTTTTATCAAAATAAAAAGACTGTTTTCAAATTTTACTTTGTCAACAGTCTGAGGAATGAATTAATCATTCCTTTTTTTTATGCAACTGTTTGACTAGCAGCATTAACAGTGGTTTCTACTTTATCATATTCTAATTGTTTTCCTTCTTCTCCATCTGTATAATAAGGTAAAGCAATAGTCGTAGTTCCTACTTGTTTTACTGAAGTTAAATAACTAGTAGTAGCTCCTACTACTTTATCTCCTTTATAGAAAATAGTAACTACCTCTACATCATCTAATACGACACCTGATGTATTTTTAACTGTTAATTTTAAATTAGAAGTATCACCTTTAATCGCTGAAGTGGTTGCGCTAACTTTATCAGTATACACTTTAGCTGATTTTGTTTCAGCAATTTCTTTATTTACTGTAACTTCCATTTTATTTGGAACAATTGTATTATATTTAGCATAATCTCTAGGGAATTCTACTACTACTTTAGCTGTTTTATTTGCTTGAACATTACGAGTGTAAGCATTTGAAGTAGCAATTAATTTATTATCTTTATCGTAATAAGCAATATTAAATATAATATTATCAATTATCTCTTTTCCCTCATTTTTTACAGTAAATACAGTTTTTTGATCAGAAGAAAAATCACTATTTACAGATAAACCATCATCTGTTGAAATATTTACTTTTACATCTTCTGTTTTAGCAACCGTTTTCTCACTAGTTGTCTTAGACTCTTCTTTTCCACAACCAGCTACAAGAAAAGTCACACAAATTAAACCAATTAATATTTTTTTCATTTTATCATCCTTTCTTTTTTGTATTGGTTATATTGTTAATAAATCTATTATAAAATTCATATCTATACCGCTTAACAATAATATTATCGCGGCAATAGATAAAAATGGTCCAAAAGGAATTTCATGATTTTCTTTTTCACGATATAAAATTAAGGCTGGAGGTAAAGCAATAAATGATGCAAATAGGACTGACAAAATGGCAGATGGCCATCCTAACATCAATCCGATTAAAAACATCAATTTAATATCTCCTCCCCCCATTGATTCTTTCTTAAAAAGAAAATCCCCAAATAATTTAATGCACAACATAATACCACTAGAGATTATTCCATAAAATACATGTTTCAAGCATTCGCTTATTCCTGTTGAAATAAATATTTCTACTAGTAATAAAACGGCAAATACAATTAACACGGAATCAGGGATAATCATCGTTTGATAGTCACTAATAATAACGATTAATAACAATGAAACAAACGTAAGTGCTATTAATAAAGGGAAAGAAAATCCATATAATAGGTAACAGACCATAAATAATATCCCTGTTACCGCTTCAAAAAACGGATAAAAAATTCCTAGTTTTTGATGACAATATCGACACTTCCCTTTTAAGAAGAAAAAGGAAAATATCGGAATTAAATCAAGTCCCTTTAATTTGTGATGACATGATTCGCAATGAGATGAAGGTGTTATAATCGATTGATTGCGAGGAAGACGACTTCCTACTACATTGAAAAACGATCCAAAACAACTTCCGATTAAAAACATAACGATAGAAAAATATATCTGCACGATAGATCCCCCACTAACTATAGTTTTGTACAGCAGTATACATATTAAACATCGGAATAACAATTGCCATAACGATTATTCCTGTTGCAAAAGCCAAGAAAATAGTTAAAGCTGGTTCGATAAATGTTTTAATTCTGGCAACCGCATTTTTATGTAAATCTTGATAATAAAGAGAAACCTTTGTCATCATTTCAGCTAACTCCCCTGTTTTTTCACCTGTTACGATCATTTCATAAGCTGGCACGGGAAAAGCCCAGTGGTTGGCAAACGA
The DNA here is from genome assembly GCA_947628105.1 of uncultured Bacilli bacterium. Taxonomy (GTDB): domain Bacteria; phylum Bacillota_I; class Bacilli_A; order RF39; family UBA660; genus CANQYN01. The sequence goes on along the minus strand of CANQYN010000061.1, from coordinate 3,780 downwards.
ATCAGAAATTTTTCCCCCTTTTGCTAAGTTAGTAATAACATCTAATATTAACATTTTGAAAATTTCATTATTGGTTATTTTATTTAAAATTTCCATACAATCAACAATAGCAACATTATGACTCAGCAAAGATCCAAACGTTTTGGTAAAGGTCGTAACTTCGTTATAGATAACAACATTCCCAAAAACAGGAAGTCGCATAACAAACATTTGAACCACTGTTCTGAAGTGTTGATTTTTTCGAAATACATAGATAAAAATAACAACTAATAATGCGATGGCAATTAAAATAATAATAATATACTTTTTCAAAAAGGTACTGACGCCAATGACGGCTTTGGTAAATGCCGGTACTTCAGCATCATCCATCGTTTCATAAATTTCTACGAATTGAGGAACAACATAAATCATAATGAAAGTGATAACCCCAATGGCAAAAATCGCAACGATTGATGGATACATCATAGCTGTTACCATCTGACGTCTTGTCTCTTCCATTTGAGTATAATATTCTGCCATATCATCTAGTACTTCAGGTAAAGAACCCGTCATTTCTGCTGTCTTAATCATGTTGACTAACAATTTAGGAAATGTTTCTCCTTGCTTCCCTAACGCATCACTGAAATTTTCACCAATTGATAATTCATAGTTAATTGATTTAAAAATATTTTCATACGCTTTCGTTTTTGAAAATTGCCGAGATAATATTTTTAAAGATTCTGACAATGTAATACCAGATTTTAAATAAGTAGATAACTGAGTCAGGAAGAAAATTAAATCCTCTTAAATTTCTTTCTCGCTGAAGAAGCTCTAGCATACTTCATCGTAATCCATTTATTGGTTTGAATTTTATAAACTTCATATCCCTCACTCAATAAGAATGAATGAACTTCTACTTTTGAGAAAGCTTCAAAATGTCCTGTTACAAACTTTCCTTCTGGTGTCTTAGCTTGGTATTCATATACCAGTTTAATGTCACTTCGCTTCGCATCGTCTCCTTCAAAGTCAATTAATAAAGCTTGACGATTCATATCACGACGATTTCGAGCATTTCGAGCAAAAATATTATTTTTAAATTTATTGACAATCGTTTTTGGAATAGCACCGATTGCTGCCAATAATTTTTCAAAAGCAGATTTTTTCTTTGGTTTTTCAGGTATTACTTTATCATTAACATAAACATCTTGTCGCTGTTTTTTTATTTTTGCACGACGTTCTAGTTTTGCTTGCTTTTTTTCTTCTCGTTTTTTCTTTTCGCGGTATGCTTCTTCTTCTTTTTCTTTTTCTCTTTTATAAATAGCTTCAATTTTCTTTTGACGTTTTTCTTTAGCAAGTCGTATTCTTTCTTGTTTTTCTCTTTCTTTTCTACGTTTTCTCTCATCCGCAGATTCTATTTTTTTCAAGAAATTCCGATTTAATTGTTCTGTCTTTTTAGCATCCATCATATAATTACGATGAATTGCTAATATTTTTTTATGTTGTTTGGAAAAAGCACTATTTACTACACTTTTATAATGATTCATCTTTTCTTTTTCTAAAGATGTCAATAACTTTTTATATCCTTGTTCTGCTCGCGCTAATTGAATTTCCGCATTTCGTAATGCCCTTTGATGAGGTTTTACTTCTTTTTCAATTTTTTGAATTTGTTTCTTTTCAATTGTTAACAACTTATTGATTTTATCTTTATATTGTTTTTTTTCTTCTTTCTTTCCTTTTCCCTCAACAATATGTTTTTTTTGTTTTACCTTTTTTAACTTTGATTGATTTTCCATGACGATAATTGGAGAAAATAATCCCATAAAGAAATATTTGACAATATTACTTAGGCTAAAACTTGATTTCTTTTTATTCTTTTTTGGTGCAACTTGCTTTTGTGCAATTGGCGCCTTTTGTTTTTTTGCTTTTTTCACATTATCACACTCGCTCTTTACTTATGTATTATCTAATGTATACCAACCTATCTTAAAATATTATAGCATATTTTTAAGTTTTGTAAAACTTTTTTTGCTATTTTCATATAATAATTTAGAAAGGAGTATGACAAATGAATTACTATAATCCCTATTTTCTTACCTATCCCTACCAAACAGCAGCCGCAGCTCCTGGATTACTTAGTCGATTAACTGCAGGGCGTGGCCTTACTTTATCTTCTATTTTATCGGGAACAGGAAGAACATTAAATACGATTAATCAAGCCATTCCCGTCATTCGGCAAGCTCGGCCATTATGGAATAATGCGAAAACGATGTTTCGTCTCATGAACGAATTTAAAAAAGTTGATACTCCCACCTCTCCAAAACAAACGATACCCTCATCCCCAAAAAAAGAAGAAAGCACTTCCTTTGTCGATTATTCAAAAGGACCTACTTTCTTCTTATAATCATCTTTTATTTGCCTTCTTAAAAAAAAGATAGACTTCATTAATTCATATTTTTGTCGTATGTTTTTACTTGGTAATTTTTGAAATATAGTTATTTCTTTGGAAAGAAGATATCGATAATAAGAATTACGTTCCACACTATTTTGCTTTAACAAAATAGGACCATAACGTAATTCTTTTTCTTGATAGTTAACACTTCCCTTTTCAAATTCAATAATGACGTAATAAATATCATTTTCTAATACGACAACTTCTTCCTTTACTTTAAAGTTTTTTTTCATCATATGATAACGTAATTTTTCCAAATCATTATTGGAACTGATAATAAACCGAGAAATTTTTTCAAAAGGAGCATTCTCAAGTATTTTTAAAATCGTTGAAGTCCCCATTCCCGAAATGATGACAACTTCATTTTCACGAGGCGTTATCTTATGAAAGCCATCACTAATCGATAAGGTGATTTTATGTTCCAAATGATATTTTTCAATGTTTTTTTTAGCCCCTGTAATAGCACTTTTTTTTATATCAGAAGCAATACAATGATTATCGTTATATAATGTTAAAAAGATATCTAAAAGAGCATGATCACAACCGATATCAATTACGTTTTCCCCTTTTTGAACTAAGCTTGCTATTGCCAGTAATTTTTTATTTATCTTCATCATTCCCCCATATAATCTTTTAATTTTCTAGAACGAGAAGGATGACGTAGTTTTCTTAATGCTTTTGCTTCTATTTGACGAATTCTTTCTCTTGTTACTCCAAATATCTGCCCTACTTCTTCTAACGTTTTACTTTTTCCATCATCTAATCCAAAACGAAGACGAATTACCTTTTCTTCACGTTCAGTAAGAGTTTGTAATACATCTGCGATTTCTTCTTTTAATAATTCGTTGGTCGCATATTCTTCTGGACTAACATTAGTTTCATCTTTAATAAAATCTCCTAAATGAGAATCATCTTCTTCGCCAATTGGTGTTTCTAAGCTAACCGGTTCTTGACTAATTTTATAAATCTCTCTTATTTTTTCTACTGTCGTTCCCATTTTTGTAGCCAATTCTTCTTCCGATGGTTCTCGATTTAATTCTAGTGTTAATTGTCTTTGAATTCGGGCTAATTTATTAATGGTTTCTACCATATGAACAGGAACTCGAATCGTTCTTGCTTGATCCGCAATTGCTCTTGTAATCGCTTGCCGTATCCACCAAGTAGCGTAAGTAGAAAACTTAAATCCTTTCGTGACATCAAACTTTTCAACCGCTTTCATTAATCCAATGTTTCCTTCTTGAATCAAATCTAAAAATAACATTCCTCGACCGACATATCGCTTCGCAATACTGACGACAAGTCGTAAATTTGCTTCCGCTAAAATCGATTTGGCTTCTTCATCCCCAGAAGCA
>CANQYN010000060.1 GCA_947628105.1 uncultured Bacilli bacterium | reverse complement strand
GAAATGGAACTTTATGAAGCAATTCGATCAGAAAGTTCCATTTCTTCTTCTGTCGTTAATAATTTAATTTGCCCAATTTCTTTTAAATACATTCGTACTGGATCACTAATGGTTAAATCTTTTGTTAAAATATTATCATCTAATAAAATTTTTTCATTGGAAGAGTTATCTTCATCTTCCTCATCTTCTTCCCCTACAATCTTAATATTATTTTCGGTTAATAACGTATAAAGTTCATCTAAATCTTCTGCGGATAACTCTAATCCTTTTAAAGAGTGAGCCAACTCTTCATAAGTAATCTTTCCCTCTTTTTTTCCTTTTTTTACTAATTCTTTTTTTCTTTCATCAAACGATTTTATTTCATTTATCATACAAACTCTCCTTTTTATATTTCTTCTTCTAAACTTTTTTGTAAGTCTACAATTTTAAGTGCCATTTCTGTTTTCTTGGCAACATCAATTTCTTGTTTCATCTGATTTTTAATTCTTTCCACTTCTGATAAAATATTTCCATCTCGAATTAATTTAATATAATCATAAATTTCTTCTTTAGTATATTTTTCTTTTAGATTAAGATTTAAAATTTCTCGCAAAGTCATCACTTCTTCTTCGCTATCTCTTAAAAACGTGAATAAATCGGAAGGAGAAATATACCCATATTCTTTATAAAAATAGCTAATTTCTCTTGCTAACATCCGATATCGATAAGTTGGTAAATAAGATACTTTTTTTTGATATATTTTAATGACTTCTTCACTCAATAACATATAATGAAGTAAGTATTGTTCTGCTTTTTTATATTTAGTGATTTTTTCTTTTGGTAGCTCTTTAAAAACCAATTTTTTTTCTGGCTTTTCTTTTTGGGTTAATTTACTTTTTAAAAAAGAAATATCAAGATGAGATTCATCACTTATTTTTTGAAGTGTCAACTCAATTAAGACAGGATCTTCTATCGTATTTAATTCTGCTATCATCTCATTTACATAAGTAGCCATATCTTGACTAGAAGATAAATCTTTTTGCTTTTTTAAATAATTTAAATTAAAATCCATCGTATTGACAGCATGTTCTAAACGATTGATAAATTTTTCTTTTCCATATTTTAAAATATATTCATCGGGATCTAAATGATCTTCCAATAAAGCAATTTTAACATGACAGCCTAATTTAACTAATTCTTTTGCAATCGTATAATTTGCTTTTTGACCAGCATCATCATCATCATATAAAAGGATGATTTTTTTTGCCATTTTTTTAATTAGATGTAGCTGTTGCTTCGTACAAGCAGTTCCCATTGTCGCGATGACATTATCAATTCCAATCGTCCTCATACGAATGACATCCATAAATCCTTCTACGACAATAATTTCATTTTCTCTTCGAGCAATATTTTTCGCAATATGATAATTATAGAGAAGTTCTCCTTTTTTAAATACCTCTGTTTCCTGAGTATTAATATATTTTGATTTATCTTCTCGATTATAAACGCGACCACTAAATCCGATTACTTTTCCGTTTAAGTCATATAAGGGAAACATAATACGGTTGTAAAATTTATCTTTATAACCTTCTTCAAACCGATTAGCTAATCCACAAGATTCGATAAACTTTTCATCAAATCCTTTCTTTTTAAGCATATTAATTAACATTCGATTATCTTTTAAAGAAAGACCTATTTTAAAATCTTTGATAGCCTTCATATCCAATTTTCTTTTTTGTAAATATTCCACTGCTTCTTTTCCCAGTTCTGTATTAATATTATTCGTATATAATTTATGAGCTAAATCATATACCGTATAATAATCTTGATGTTTTGATTCTATGTTTTTTCTTTGATAAACTTTATTATCTAATATAATTCCAGCTCGATTTGCTAGTTTATAGACAGCTTCTAAAAAAGAAATATTTTCAAAATCCATAACAAAATTGATAACATTTCCTCCTGCTCCACAAGAAAAACATTTATACATTTGTTTTTCCCTACTTACACTCATACTAGGAGAATGATCATCATGAAAAGGACAAACGCCAAAAAAGTTTTTTCCTTTTTCAGTTAAATTAATATATTCACTAATGACATCTACAATGTCTACGGATGCTTTGATTTCATTTATTTTAGAATTATCAATGACATGTTCTACCATAAAACCAGCTCCTCAATTATAATATACGACAAAAAATATCATTTTCCTTTTTCTTTTTTCAATTTTTATAAAATTACATTGTATTATAAGCTTTTTAAAAGAAAAATGCAACAAAAAAGATGAGTGAACTCATCTTATATTTCCGGATAAACACTAGCTTGTTTACGACTTTTACCTACTCTTTCAAATTTCACAATACCATCTATTTTCGCATAAACAGTATCATCTTTTCCGATACCTACATTTTTCCCAGGATAAATTTTTGTTCCGCGTTGACGATATATAATAGAACCACCTGTCACAAATTCTCCATCAGAAGCCTTTGCGCCTAAACGTTTTGATTCTGAATCACGACCATTTTTCGTAGAACCTTGTCCTTTTTTATGGGCAAACAATTGTAATTCTAATTGTAATAATTTCATAGGTACACCTCCTATTCTTGTATTTTTATATATTTAGGATATTGCTCCTTTAATTCTCTTAGTAAAGTAACCATATTCTCTAATAACAGATCGACTACTTTATCATGTTTTTTTATCGCTACTTCAATTAGCCCCTCATCTTGTTTATAAGATAAACATTTTTCGTTCCATCTTATAATGGCATTAATTGAAGTAATCGCTATCATACTTACACCAGCACATACGATATCTTTCCCAGCGACATCATAACCAGAATGTCCTTGAATCATGATTCGACAATAAGAAGAATCTTTCTTTTCTAAGGTAATACGAATCATAATTATGCTTCTATCTTAGTAATTTCTATTTTTGTATAAGGTTGACGATGTCCTTGTGTTTTACGATATTTTTTCTTTGGATTATATTTGAAAATTTTAATTTTCTTTTGTTTTCCATGTTTTAATACTTTAGCAACTACTTTTGCTCCTGAAACATAAGGGCGACCAAATACACCATTAATCATCATTACATTGGAAAACGTTACTTCTTCTCCTGTTGGAACATTTAGCTTTTCTACGTAAACAACATTCCCAGGTTCTACTACATATTGTTTCCCACCTGTTTCAAAAATTGCTTTTTCCATTTTTTACCTCCTTTAATTTCTAAGACTCACTATTAAGGTACCTATCGGTTTTATCACCTTTTCTATGTGGTTGTAGAGTGAGGCCCTACACAATATAGAATTTTATCATAAAAAAGTAGTGAAGTCAAATATTTTTCGTAACTTTTCTCTTTCGGTAATATATCCGTTTGAGGTTTTAAAAAAATGATAATAATCTCTTTTCATCTCTTTCATTTTTTGAATATAACATCTTTTTTGAAAAGAGAAATGATATTGATATCTTTCTAATAAAAATTTTCTCATCATATATGGTAACATTCGGTAAAATTCGATTCCTTTTTTAAAAAGAAAACAAGCACTTAAAAAAAGAAACAAATGAGGCGTAAAAAAAAGATAGAAAAAGAAAAAAATGAGAAGAAAAAAGGAAAGAAAAATCATTAATTGATTTCCTTTTTGATAAGAAAATAATGTATGAAACAAAAGTTGTATTAATTTTGAACCATCTAAAGGATAAATGGGCAATAAATTAAATAGAAGAAAAAAATAATGTAAATAAGATACTTCTTTTGGTAGAGAAAAAGAAAAATGTAAAATTTGATAAAAAATAATTTGATAAATCGGTCCTAAAACTAAAATAACAAATTCTTCTTTGATAGGACGATTTATTTTTTCTTGAAAAATGGTAATTCCCCCAAAAGGCAAAAAAACGATTTTTTGAATATGCCAAGAATAAAAAAGCGCCCCACTAATATGTCCTAATTCATGAAAAAAAAGAAAACAAAACAAAATTATAAAATATTTTAAATATCCTGTAAAAAAACAGATCGTCCCTACCAAATAAAATAAAGGATGAATCTTAATTGGTAAGATATTTTTCATAATCTAATACTTTACCATCTTTTTTATAAACAAAATACATAAAATTATCTTTTACCTCTCCTACTAATTTTCCCTTCTCTACATAATCATACAATTTCACACTAATGTTTTTCATATTTCCATACCACACATCAATTCCATTTACTTGTTGAATAACAACGGTATTCCCATATCCTTCTTTTTCTCCTACATAAACTACCATTCCACTTTCTAAAGCAGGAACTAAGTAATTTTCTTCTACTGTTATTTTTACACCCTCTTTATATTCTTCTTTTTTCTGATAATTTAATTTTTCAGAAAAAACAGGTTCTGTTTTAGAATGAATTTTATCAAATAAAGGGAGTGGTTCTCCAAATTTTTTTTGATACCAATTATTTATAGTCGCAAACGAAATATTTTTTTCATATACCTCTTTATAAAATTGTTCTTTAAAATTTTTACTAGAACGGATTGAAATAAAAATCAATAACGTTACAATAATAGTAATTAGTATTCTTGAAACAAAACTGTAATATATTTTTTTTATTTTTTTATTTTGGTTTTTTTTTACTTTATATTTTTTATTTTTTTTCATTTTTCTTTTCAATTCTTCTATTTCAATGTCCATAGTATCACCTAAAAAAGTATATGATAAAACTCATATACTTATGCGGTTCTTTTAAAAAAATAAACCGTGATATAGGGTTGTAGTAATGATTGCGTGCTACTTCCTGATGATTTTGTTGTTAACGATGTACTATTTGTTGTTTGTGTCCCTGACGTTTTGGTCGTTAAAGCCGTTCCCTTTGTCGTTAGGGCTGTCGAACTTGTTGTCAATGTCCCTGATCCATTTGTTGTCAAAGATGTTGATCCGGTTGCTCCATGATTATGGGCTTTCCCTCCTCCGGTATTTTGATTTATCGCTGTAATATCTACAGTAGCCGCCCCATTAGTCCAGGTGCTACCTTTAGTAACTGCCATAATCAACCAGTTATAACTACTGTTATTAATCGCACTCGATGATAACCCTCCCTGACTTTTAGATCCTTTAAACATTGCATACTGATATCCATCAGTTCGATTATGATTATGTGGATTTTGAGTATGAGTATGACTTGGCATTTCATCTACCGTTAAAGTATGATCCCCAGTTGTATGCGTATGTCCATTAATCGTGTGAGTATGCGATGTAATTGTATGCGTATGTCCATCGATTGTATGAGTATGAGCATCTATCGTATGCGTGTGACCATCTATGGTATGAGTATGTCCATCAATCGTATGGGTATGACTATTATTGAATGTTTTCGCTCCTCCTGTTTTTTCTACCGTACTAAATTCTGTCTCACTTGTATTGACTCCCACTAAGGTTTTTCCTGATCCAAAGGCTGCCCATGTCCCTCCAATATAAGTAGATGGATTAGTATTTTTTGTCGATACAAAAATACTTCCTACTGGAAAAGATTCTAATTTTGCTTCTTTTTTCGCTTCCGATTTTGCATTTGCTTTCGCATCATTTATTTTCTTTTCATAATCACTTTTTAAAGTATTTTCTAATTCTTCTAATCGATCTTCGGATATTCTACTATTTAATTCTTCTACTGATTCTTCTAACGCTTTTAACTTAAAGTATAGTTC
>CANQYN010000059.1 GCA_947628105.1 uncultured Bacilli bacterium | reverse complement strand
GTATAAAATTGATATGTGTTTGAAGACTCTTGTAAAGCAGTAATATCATCTAAGTATCCTAAGTATTTCCATGAACACTTTTGTGGCGCTCCCGCTAACTTTACACAAGTATCATAACGATGTTCTCCAATTTTTAAAGCCCCTGTATTATAACCAACCGTATGAGATGCTCCTTTAATAACAGAACCCACCGTAACAGGAGAAGTCGCAACACCAGGAGTAAAATCATAAATCTTATAATCTTTTCCTTCTTTTTTTATTTGTTTCCCTGCCATTGCTAGAATTTCTCCCGTAGTAGGATTTGTCACAACGACAAAAGAACGATTGTAATACTTTGTATTACTTTCCTGTTTCGCTAATCGTAATTGCTCTTCTAATATTTTTTCAATTTCTTCTTGTAATTTAATATCAATTGTTAAAACAAGATCATTTCCTCTTTTTCCTTCCTTTAATAATATATCTTCTCCCGTTGGAAGGGCCTGATACACATTTTTTGTCCCCTTTAAATAATCTTCATATTGATATTCTAAATAACTCGTTCCAATTCTATCATCTAAACTATATCCTTTTTTTAAATATTCTTCTTTTTTCTCTGATGGTATTCCTGTTTCACTGGTAGAAACACTTCCTAAAATAGATTGAAATACTGTTTTATAGGGATACGTTCTATCCCAATCAAGACGAACATTGACGCCTTTTAAATCACTTACCTTAGAAGCTATATAAGCATATTCTTCGTCGGTAACACCTTCATTTTTTATAATCTTTTCCGAATAAGAATATCCTTTATTCATCAAATAATAAATATAGGCAGCTTCTTTATCTAACGCTTTATATTCTTTTAATTCTTTTTCCGTGATTCGTTCCAATTTCATCTGCTCGATATCACTGGCGCTTAACTTTCTCATCTCTAACTGTTCATATTCTTTTTTGGTAATTTTCTTTTTTCCTAATTCAGGATTGTTTCTCAACCAAAACTCTCTTATCATACGATCCGTCAATTTAGTATCAGAAACTTTCAATTTTCGAGCTAATTCGTAAGATAATTCAATTTCTTCTTGGGGAGTAGTATTTTCTTCTTTTTGATAATAAATTACTTTAATTGGCTTATTATCCACAATAAGGCGATGCTTTCGATCATAAATTCTTCCTCGCGGTGCACTTTTTCCTTCATAAGTTTTAATACTTGCTTTTTCTACTTCTTCTTGATAATGATCTGATAATACTATTTGAACTTTAAATAGGCTGATAAACATCGTAAATATTAGTATCGTAATAAGGGCTATTAATATATTATATCTTTTTTCAATCGTTTCTTTGATATCCTTATATTTTTTATAATAATTAAATTTTAATCCTTTGTTATTAATATTTCTTTTTCTTTTAAATCGCTTGTTCATACTGTTTTTCAACATAGTCAAAATCAACGATTTCAAAAAAATTCATAATATATTGTTTTTTATTACTCTGATAACTCAAATAATAAGCATGTTCCCATAAATCAATGGCCATTATTGGAATCATGCCATATAAGTATGGAGTCTCTTGATTACTAGTATTTATAATTTGTAGTTCCTTTTCTGAATTAATTACTAAAAAAGTATATCCAGATCCCACTAATTCAAGAGCTGTATTTATAAAAGTTTGCTTAAAATTTTCAAAATTTCCAAATTGTTTTTCTATGGCAATCTTCAAATTCCCTTGCGGTTTGATATTTTTATTTGGATTTATACTATTAAAATATAATTCATGATTTAATATTCCCCCTATATTGAAAATTAACCGGTCCTTATTTTTAATTTCTATCGTATCGATATTGTTAAGTAAAAATAATAAATTATCTTCTTTTATTTTTTCTTCTTCTAAAATTTTATTTAAATTATTGACATACGTGAGATAATGATTATGATAGTGAAGCCCCACTGTTTTAGTATCAATATAAGGTTCTAAGGAATCATAACGATATTTTAAATCCATTGCTTTATACATTTTATCACCTACTTTATGGTATGCATTAATAATTTATTTAATCATATGATATAAAAAGGTGATTATATGATTAAACGAATTATCAATCAAAAAATCAAATCATTAACACTACGTGATATCAATGATTTTGCTTTTAAAAACAATATAACATTAACAAATGAAGAGAGTGTATTTGTATTGACTTTTATTAAAAATCATCCGACCCTACTTTATCAAAACCTGGATACGATATTATCTACAGTAAAAAGGGAAGCTTCCTTTTCTCTTTATCAAAAAGCAAAACCTCTTCTTATAGAATACTATAAAAAATATAAAAATTATTTATAAAATTGTCGAATATCTTCTAATAAATGAGGATTTTTCTTTTGCGTTCTTATCATTTCAATTTCAAATTTATAAGGTGGATAAGTACGATCTTTGCCACCATCATTACAGCTAACATATGGCGTTTCTAATATTTTAGGAATATCTTTCACTTTTTCATGATAAATTACATGCATTAAAGCATCAAAACCAATTGTTCCATATCCAATATTTTCATGGCGATCTTTATGAGTTCCTCTTTCATTCTTACTATCATTAATATGAATACATTTTAATTTATCAATGCCGATAATGCGGTCAAACTCTTCTAACACTTGATCAAAATTTTCTAAAGAATATCCTGCATCATTCATATGACAGGTATCAAGACAGACCCCAACTTTATCACTATAATTTATATTATCTATAATTTGCTTTAATTCTTCAAAAGTAGAGCCGATTTCACTTCCTTTTCCAGCCATTGTCTCTAATAGAATCATAACTTTAGTCGTTCGATCAATTACTTTATTTAAACATTTCGTTATTTGTTCTATTCCCTTCTCAATTCCTAATCCAACGTGGCTTCCAGGATGAAGAACGATCTTGTTCATCCCTAATTGTTCTACTCTCTTCATTTCTTCTTTTAGAAATGAAACAGAAAAATCTTCATTGTTAGGATTTGCAAGATTAATGATATAAGGGGCATGAACAATTACATTATTTTGATCAATACGATTTTCTTTCATAAGAATGAGACCTTTTTGAATAAGTTCTTCATTCAATTCGCTACGAGAAGTATTTTGAGGAGCGCCCGTATAAAACATGAATGTGTTCGCCCCATAGCTAAGAGCTTCTCGTATACTTCCTAATAATTGATCTTCTTTTTTAAAGGATACATGCGACCCGATAATTACTTCCATATTCTGCCTTCTTTCACGTTATATTATAACATTTCACCTTAAGAAAAGAAAGAAAAATTATATTATTATTTTTTCTTTCTTTCAAGAGAAGAAAATCTCTGTTCAAGAAGCAATTCATCTAATGAAATTTCGATTTTATAATCACTAAAAGAACTTAAATAATCATTTAATATATCATTGTTAATATTGCAAATTCCTGTTTGTAATAATTCTTTTACACAATTTTTATGGTACATTTTTTCACTAGGCCATTGCTTTAATTTAAAAAGTATTTTATTTTCTTTTTTCTGAAATTGCTCAAAAGTAGGATCAATCAGTATTCTTTTTATCTCATTTTTTTCGTTATATTCTACGATTAAGGCCATATGATCGACACCAACTATATCAAATAAATTGAGTTGATACGCTTTTACGCCAATTTCTTGAAGACGAGCTTCTATTTGAGATGCTAAAAAGATACAAAAACCATCTACTTGTGAAACTTGCTTTTTTAATTTTTGTTTTTCTTCAGCGACTATTTTTTGAATTTCTTCCTTAGAAATTTTTCTATTAATATTCAAAAGAGAATGATAAAAAGAATATAAATCTGTCATAATATCACTTTCCTATTTTCCCCACTTCTAGTTCTTACTATTATAATATTGTTTTTCCATCTTTTCAACAAAAAAATAGCCGAAGCTATTTTTACATAAAATTAGAACATTTTCCACAATCGTTATTTACTACTTGGCATTCTTCAGAACAAGTATATTGTGGAGTATAAGTATGTTTATAAATATGGCGATTTACCGTATGAGTATGAATAGGACAAACATGTGGAACTTCATGATAGAATTCTTTTTCAACACATTTATTGATCGTTGGTTCGATTACTGGTTGTTCAACCATTCCTTGATTCATCCCCATGTTATACCCCATCATTTGTCTACCACAACAATTTCGATTAAACATGATATTTCCTCCTTATCTAGTTTATAGTATGAAGGAAATAATTACTTGCGTATTGAAACTACCTAAAAAGGCATTTTAAAATTCCCATTTTTCATCATTTTCATCATCTTTTTCATTTCTTCAAACTGTTTTAAAAGCCGATTAACTTCTTCTACACTTCTTCCTGATCCTTTGGCAATACGTTGCTTTCGACTCGCCTTTAATACTTCTGGATGTCTTCTTTCATAAGGAGTCATCGATAAAATAATAGCTTCTATGTGAGCCATATCTTTGGGATTAATTTTTACATTTGTAAGTCCCATCTTTTTAGCTCCTGGTAACATTTTAATCAAATTTTCAAGAGGTCCTAACTTTTTTATTTGATTTAATTGACTTAAAAAATCTTCCAAATCAAATTTTCCAGTCTGCATTTTTTTAGCGGAGGCAATCGCCTCTTTTTCGTCGATAACCGCTTCAGCTTTTTCAATCATCGACATCAAATCACCCATACCTAAAATGCGAGTAGCCATTCGCTCAGGATAAAACTCTGCTAACCCATCTAACTTTTCACTGACTCCAATAAATTTAATAGGTATATTAGTTAAATGACGAATCGATAAAGCTGCACCTCCACGAGTATCACCATCTAATTTTGTTAAAATAGCTCCCGTCAAAGGTAAAGCTGCATTAAATCCTTCAATGACATGAATCGCGTCTTGTCCAGTCATACTATCAACTACTAATAATATTTCATGAGGACTAGCTACTTCATTTATTCGTTTTAATTCATCCATCAACTCTTCATCGATATGAAGTCGTCCAGCAGTATCAATTAAAATATAATCAAAGTGATTTTCTTTAGCATAAGTAAGGGCATTTTGAACAATTATCTCTGGTTTTTCCTTCCCTTCTTCATAAACTTTAATATTAAGTTCTTTTCCTAATTGCTTTAATTGATCAATCGCAGCAGGACGATATACATCACATGCAACTAAAAGAGGATTTTTTTTATATTTTTTTCGTAGAAGATTTGCTAGTTTAGCTATTGTCGTTGTTTTTCCGCTTCCTTGAAGTCCAACTAACATTAAAATAGTAGGATTATAGGAAACAACTAAATCTGATTTTTCTCCTCCTAATAAAGTTACTAATTCATCTTTTAAAATTTTGACAAACACTTCTCCTGGTTTTAAACTTTTCGCAACCTCTTCTCCAAGAGCTTTTTCTTTCACTGAAGCAATAAACTCTTTTACTACTTTGTAATTGACATCAGCTTCTAATAAAGCTAATCTTATCTCACGAGTTACTTCTCCAATATTTTCTTCACTGATTTTCCCATATCCTTTTATCTTATCAATCGCATTTTGTAATCGATCGCCTAAACTTTCAAACATTTTTATCACCTTTTTTTATTATAACAAATCTATTTCTAATGTACAATCAAAAACAGATATTACATCAATATCTGCTGTAGTGTTACAATTGATGTGAAACATTTCTATATAAAAAAGTAATTCAAGTCGTATAATTGAGTTAACCAAAACAA
>CANQYN010000058.1 GCA_947628105.1 uncultured Bacilli bacterium | reverse complement strand
TTTTTCAATAATATCTAAAATTTTTCAAAATAAAAGACAAATAAGTAAAAATATTTACCTATTTGTCAACAGTCTGATAAGCTAAAAGCTTATTTTTTTTGTATAAAATGAAAAATAATGGGAATTATAAAAATAATTAGCACTCATACTTGACAAGTGCCAAAAAAGTGCTATAATGGAAATTAGAAAGGAAAGTGATAATATGGATTTAATTCCAAGAAGATTTTATTTAGATGATTTTTTCGATAACTTTATTTCAAAAGAGGATAGTAAAATGAAATGTGATATCTATGAAAAAAATGGAGATTATCATATTGAAATGGAAATTCCAGGTTTTAATAAAGAAGATATTAACATTGAAGTACAAGACGGTTACCTAAAAATAACTGCTGAAAAAAGTGAATCAGAAAATAAAGAAGAAAAAAATTATATTAGAAGAGAAAGAAGTTTTGGAAAATATCAACGTTCTTTCTATTTAGGAAATTTAGATGCAAATAAAATTGAAGCAAATTTTAAAGATGGAATCTTAAATATCATCGTTCCTAAAATTGAAGAAGAAAAAAATAAAAAAATTATTGATATTAAATAAGAAAAACGAAAAAGGAAATGGAATTCAAAAACATTTTCTTTTTTTATTGACTTTTATAGTTATTTTTTTCTATAATAAGTAAGACTAAAGAATGAATGGTGAAGTATTATGTTGAAAAAAAGCAAAAACTTGAGAACGATTAAACTAATAATGATGACATTGTTAATAATGTTAGGATTAGGAAGTATTTATATAAAAAATATATCTGCTCGTGCTAAACAAACAGAAAAAGAAATTGATCCTTTTTGTGATTTGCAATATGATTATGTATTTATTGGAGATTCAATTACGTTTCGCAATGATTGGGGTTATTTTTATCCTGATAAGTTATTAGTAAATAGTGGAATTGATGGAAATAAAACGGAACAAGTATTAGAACGTTTAGAAAAAGATGTCTATTTTTATCATCCTCAAAAAGTAATTTTGTTAATTGGAATAAATGATTTAAGAGACGGTATTGATCCTAATGTTATTGCTAGCAATATGGAACAAATTATACTGGAAATGAAGGATAATTTACCTAATACTAAAATCTATTTAGAATCAATTTATCCTATAAATGATAATATTTCTACCAGTTATGTAAAAAAAGATGCTACAAATAGTAATATTTTAAAATTAAATGAATATTATAAAGAGATAGCTACCAAAAATGAAGTTACCTACATTGATGTTTATTCTCAACTTCTTGATGAAAAGGGAGAGTTAAATCCTATCTATACAAAAGATGGACTTCACTTAAGTTTGCAAGGATATATTGCTGTCACAAAAGAATTAAATGAGTATATAATAAAATAAAAGACGTCTTGAATTAGTCGTCTTTTTTAACACCCTGCATTATTTGACATTTCGTCAAAAATTTGATAAAATGAAAATACCTAGAAAGCTAGGCAAGAGGTGAAAAATGAAAACAAAGCGTGGTAAATTCGCAAGAATAACAGGGGTTTTATCTGTAATTGCAATTTTGTCAGTGCTAGTTTTATTTAGTAGTAAAGATAAAATTTATTCGACAGAAGTCAAAGAAGTTGCAGCGGAAAAGGATAATGAGATAGTCAACGTAAAAGATGAGGAAAGTCTATCAGTGCTATTAAACTCTATTCCTAAAGATATTATAAAAACAAAAAAAGAACAAGATCGTATTAAAGCGGCTAAAGAAGCTGCTCGTAAGAAAGCTTTGGAGGCAAAAAGAAAACAAATTGTATACGATGGATTAACGATGGAACAATTAGTCAATAAATTAAATAAAAATTTAAAATCAACGTTAGCTGGTCAAGGAAGTACTTTTGCAAAATATTCTTTAAAATATGGGGTAGATCCTTATATGGCAGTAGCTATCGTATTACATGAGACAGGATGTAACAATGGAACGTGTAGTTCTTTAGTTCGTACTTGTTATAATGTAGGAGGAATGAAAGGATCGCCAGGGTGCAATGGAGGACCTTATGAAAAATTTAGTAGTTTAAATGAAGGAATTCATGCTTTTGTATATAATTTATATAAAAATTACTATAAATATGGTCTAAAAACACCTGAACAAATTAATCCAAAATATGCGGCCAGTACAACTTGGGCTCAACGAGTAAGAAGTTATATGGCAAAGATAAAGAATAGTTAAAAAGATAAGAAATTATCTTTTTTTTGCGTTATAATATAGGTGGTGGTAATATGGCAATAACAAAAACTAACTTTATTAATTATAGTAGATGTCCAAGATATGTGGCTTTAAGTATGTTACAAAAAGATAAACAAACTTCTAATATGACATATGAAGAATATATGAAAGAAGAAGAAAACGAAAAATTAAAAGAAATTTTGGGTCAAATGTACGAAATTGATGAAAACGGGAATGAAATTAATCTTATTGATGTAGAAAATCCCCAATTAAAAACGATGATGAAATATTATAAAAAAGTAGAAGAATTGACGGGGAATTATGTTAAAGAACATTTTAAAGGGGAAACAATTTATGCAGATTTAACTTACGAGCAACAATGCTTTGAAATGATTTCTGGCGATGTTAAGTTTTTATGTTATGTAGATATTTTTAATGAGAATGAAGATGAAATTAATATTATAGAAGTAAAAGCTACCACAAGTAAAAAATATCTTGATTTAATGTCAGGATATCCTAAACAAGAAAAATATTCTATATTTTTAAAAAAAGGAAATATCTTTTATCTTAAAGATGAATTAAATTATCCTATTGAAAAGGAAATGAAAGTAGAAAATTATCAAAAGAAAAAAATGAATTTATTTGATCGTTATACCGAAGCAGGGAAATATGTATATGATTTAGCAGTACAACGTTATATTATTGATGCCTATTATCAAGATAAAAATTATCAAAAGAAAAAAATAAATTATTATTTAGGTGTATTAAATCATGAATATATTTTTGATGGAGAATATCAAAATGGAGAGCCGAATTATAAAAGAGATGAAAATGGGAATGAAATTGTTGTCTTGTTTGATTTGACAAAGGTAACAGAAGATTATCAGGATATTGTTAAAATAAATGCAAATAATATCAAAAAATATCTTAAAGATATGAAGGAAGAACCTTGTCCTTTAGGAAAATGGTGTGAATATAAAAAACAAACACAATGTAAATATTTTAAAAAAATATGTGGAGAAAAAATACCCGCTTATAATTCTTCTTTAAATTATATGAATAATGGGCAAGGATTTAAAGATGAGATGGGTGGAAAACATAAAGGATTAGATTTAATTAATGAAGGATATCTTAATATGCTAGATATTCCTGAAAAGTGGATCACTAATCCCAATCATTTTATTCAAAGAGATGCGGTCAAAAACGGAACAGAATATATTAATAAACAAAAAATAAAGGAAGCTTTAGATCAGCTTGAATATCCTATTTATCACTTGGATTTTGAAACGTTTCCTTGTCCTCTTCCTCGTTATCGTGGCGAATGGTGTTATATTCAATCTCCATTTGAATTTAGCTTACATATTGAAAGAGAACCTGGGGTATGTGATAAAGATGAAGATAATTATGTTTTTTTAGCAGATAGTCATGAAGATTGTCGAGAAGAAATGGTAAAAGAATTATGTCGATTGATTGATTTATCTAAGGGAGGAACCTTATTTGCTCAAAATGTAAGTTTTGAAAAAGGGCGTATCAAAGAATTAGCTTCTTTTTTTCCACAATATAAATCTTCCCTTATGAAAATGTATGATCATGGTTCTGATCTATTATACATTGTAAATAACAAAAAAGATTTATATCTAAGCTTAGGATATGATGAGGAAGAAGCAAGAAAGGTAAATTATTATCACAAAAACTTATCAGGATCTTATTCAATTAAGAAAACTTTACCAGTATTTAGTGATTTATCATATGCTCATCTAGATGTCAAAAATGGGACAGAAGCTTTAGTTCAATATGCAAATTATCCCTATATGACGAAAAAACAATTTCAGGATACGTATGAAGCTTTAAAAATTTATTGTAAGCAAGATACGTGGGCAATGGTAGTAATTTTATCTGCCCTTCGAAAAAAGGTCGATTTATGATGAAAAATTGATGAAATCGTTGCATTCTATAAGCGAAAATGGTAAAATGAACGGTAGGAGGTAAAAGAAAATGGCAGAAAAAAGAAAAAATAATTCAACCAAATCAGCACGTAAAGTAAATTCTTCTAAAAGACCAGTAGAAAAGAAGAATCAATTGGAAGAAAAAGAAGTAAAAATTATTCAAGCTTCTCACGATTATACAAATTTAATAAAAAGAATCATCATATGTATGTATATTATCATTGGATTACTAGTAGTAATTGGAATTATTATGGTAGTATCTCCTAAGGTAGGAACTTATAAAAGTAGTGCAAGTGAAGATGAAGTAACTGAGGAAGAAGAATTAGGTGATTATGATGTTAGTATGTTTGAATCTATTACTACTGATAATTTAGCTAAATCAGTTACTGGTGACACTACTAAAATTGTTTATATCGGAAGATCAACATGTTCTTTCTGTGTACAATTTTTACCAATATTACAAGAAGCTCAAGAAAAATTTGGATATAAGACATTATATCTAGATATTACAACAGTTACGACAGAAGAACAACAAGATAAAATTATGAAATACGATAATGATGAAAAATTCTTAGAAGAAAACTTCGGAAGTACGCCAATGGTTTTAGCATTTAAAGATGGAAAAATGATAGATACTTGGGTTGGATATGCTGAATATGAAGAATATGCAGATTGGTTAAAAAATCTTGGTATGAAGGAAAAATAAACCATGGAAAAAAAAGATACAAAAAAAGAACTAGAAAATCAAAAGATTTTAAAAAAAATATTAGTATGTGGATATATTTTAATTGCTTTGGTATCTCTTAATTTAATTCTTACTATAGCAAAGATGGATTCTGTTTCCACAACGGAATCGAAGTTTGACATTAGCCAATTTAAAACGATTGAAGCTAAAAATTTAAAAAATGAATTAAATACAAAAGATAAAGCTGTATTATTAATCGGAAAAGAAGATTGTGTATATACAGAAAAAATGATTCCTATTTTAAAAAGAGCTCAAGAAGAATATGGATATAAAACATTATATCTAGATTTCAATGAATTATCTGATGAAGATAAAGATGCTATTTTGGAATATGATGACGATACTAATGTGTTAGAAGAAAATTATGGAAGTACTCCAACAATAATTGTATTTGAAGATAAAAAAATGAAAGATTTATGGATCGGATATGAATCTTATGATCAATTTGCTAGTTTTCTAGAAGAATTAGGATTTGATAAAAAATAATCAAATCCTTTTTTCATAGAAAAATAAAAAAAATACTTGCATATTCATATAAATTATTATATAATTAAAAATGTATAGAAATTTTATGCCTGAGTGGCGAAATTGGTAGACGCACAGGACTTAAAATCCTGCGGGAGTCAAATCCCGTGCCGGTTCAAGTCCGGCCTTAGGCACCAACTTGTTAAGAAATCTTATTTTTAAGATTTTTTTCTTTTTGATGGATAAAAAGCAAATGTTCTCATATATTTTATTGTAAATATAAATAAAAATAAAAAAATACTTGCGAACCAAATAATATTATGTTATAATCTTAGGTGTATTCAGCCATTGAATATATATTATTACGGAGAAATACCCAAGTCTGGCTGAAGGGACCGGTCTTGAAAACCGGGAGGTCGGAAACGGCGCGGGGGTTCGAATCCCTCTTTCTCCGCCATTGATAT
>CANQYN010000057.1 GCA_947628105.1 uncultured Bacilli bacterium | reverse complement strand
TTCAATAATATCTAAAATTTTTCAAAATAAAAGACAAATAAGTAAAAATATTTACCTATTTGTCAACAGTCTGAAAAAAAGAGTAAGGGACTTACTCTTTTTCATTTAAAAATAAAATTTTAAAAGTTTCTTTCATATAAGCATTAATCTCATCTAGAGAATAAGAGATTTCTTTTCGAAAATGTTTAATAACTAAACTGATACAACCGTCGATAAAAAGTGAAATATTTAGTTCTAAATTTTTATTATGTTTATATTTTAAAACTTCGTATAAATTTTTAGCAATTATCTTATTTAAACTACTAGTAAATAATAAAGGGTCGTTACTGGATAAAATCATGGAATAAATTTCTTCATTATCTTTTAAATAATGAGTAATTTCGTCAAAATATAAATTAATATTTTCTAGGGTCTGTAATTCATAAATATTATGAATTAATAGATTTAGTGTTTCATCTTGAAAATCTTTGGCGACGTCATAAATATTATCATAATGAGTATAAAAACTCCCTCGGGTAATTTCTGCTTTTTCGACTAAATCGGTGACCGTTATTTTATTCAAACTTTTTTTCTCTTTCATTAATGCCGCAAACGACTTTTTAATCTTTTCTTTTGTCCTTTTGGAAGAAGCATTAATAGTTTTTACTTTCATATGAATTCTCCTAACAAATTTATTATATCATAATTTTGACAATGTTAAAATATTATACAATGAGAAAGAAAATGATAAAATTTTAACACATTGATGATTTTTGTTATTTACGTAGTGTAAAAAAAAGATTATAATACTTTTTGTTTGCTTTAAAAGGAGATGATAACATGAAAAAAATAACAGATTTTATTGTTTCAAAACGATATGTTATATTAATTTTCTTTTTGTTTCTTTCAATCGTTTCTTTTGGGGTATCAAATTATGTAAAAATAAATCATGATATGACAAAATATTTACCTAATTCTTCTTCTACGAAGATTGGAATGAATATTATGGAACAAGAATTTCAAGAAGATACTAGTACATTAAAAGTAATGTTAAAAGATGTAACAAAAGAAGAAAAAGAAGAAGCATATCAATATTTAAAGTCGTTAAAATATGTGAATAGAGTAGAATATGATAATAGCGAAAACTATAATAAAAAATCATTTACTCTTTATATATTAACAATTTCTTCAAAAGCTGATTCAAAAGAAGCAACAGAAGTTTATCAAACAATAAAAAATCATTTTGGAAAATCTTTAGAAGATACTTCGGGAGAGGTATCAGAATATAATAAAGTTGTATTACCTTTTCCTATTGTTGTATTAGCGGTTGTAAGTGCATTAATTATTTTAATTATTATGTGTGAATCTTACATTGAACCTTTTTTGTTTCTCATAACAATTTTACTAGCTGTCGTTTTAAATAAGGGAACTAATTTAATTTTTCCTAGTGTATCTCATGTAACAAATTCAATTTGCGCCATTTTGCAAATGGCCTTATCGATGGATTATTCCATTATGTTAATGAATCGTTATCGCCAAGAAAGACAAAAAGAAGAAAACAAAGTAATCGCTATGAAAAAAGCCTTATATCATTCTTTTCAATCTATTGCTAGTAGTTCTGTTACTACTATTGTGGGACTTTTAGCTTTGGTATTTATGAGCTTTACGATTGGAAAAGATTTAGGATTTGTTCTTGCCAAAGGGGTTTTATTTAGTCTGCTTACTATTTTTACTTGTTTACCAGGTTTGATTATTTTATTTGATAGATTCATTTTTAAAACAAAAAAGAAAAGTCCTATTTTTGAATTAAAGCAAGTAGGAAAAGTGGCATATCATTTACGATTTGTAGCGTTAGTGCTATTTATTGTGAGCTTTATTATCAGTTATTTGTTAAAAGGAAATTTAGGAATTTTATATACGGAAGCAGGAAATGATGAGGTGGATCGTATATTTAAACCTCAAAATCAAATAGCGATTATTTATCGTAACGAAGATGAAAAAAATATATCAAACTATTGTCAAAACTTAAAAAATAAAAATATAAAAGAGGTATTATGTTATGGAAATACAATTAATCAATCGTTAGAGTATGATGAGTTACCTAAAAGATTAAATGATTTTGATACTGAGATTAATATTGATACCTTTGTTTTAAGAATGCTTTATTATCATTTTTATCAAAAAGATAATAAGAAAGTATCTCTTCATGATATGGTGAATTTTGTTACTCAAAAATCTTCGTCATTCAATCAAGTATCAACGTTAGATATAAATAGACAATTAAAACAATTATCTAATTTTATAGATCCGAAAGAAATTCAAAAAAAGAAAACAGCTAATGAGATCGCAACTATTTTAAAGTTAGATAAAAAACAAGTAGAAGATATTATGATTTATTATTATTCCAAAAATAATAATACACGAATGACATTATCTGAATTTGCCAATTTTATCAATACCGTTGTGTTAAAAGATACAAAATATCGAAAAAATATTCCTTCGCAGGCGATTCAAAAATTAAATAAGATAAGTCCTTTTTTACAAAAAAATTTGATTCAAAAATCGATGGATGAAAAAGAAATGGCTTCTATATTTTCTCTTGATTTAGAAATGGTAAAAAAATTATATACTTATTATCAAAGTACTTTAGAAGTAAAAGAAAAGATGACAATTTCGCAATTTATTAATGGAATTGAAAAGCTTGTATCAGATAATTTAGAATATCAAAAGTATTTTGATGAAAATACACTTTCTCAAATAAAAATTTTAAAAAATTTTAGTAATGATAAAATCATTGAAAAAAAGATGACAGTATCAGAGTTAAGCACCTTATTTTCTATCGAAGAAGAAAAGATAAATCAAATCTATTATATCTTTCAAGTAAAAGATGATTTAACTCCATATGAATTTGTTAAAAAGATTTTAAATGAAAATCAAATTCTTTCTCAGTTTGATCAAGATAAGATTAATATGTTACAACAATTATATTTTGTTATGGAAAGTACAGTAGAAAATAAAAAATATTCTTATCAAGAAATGGCTTTAACATTTTCTCTTTCTCAAGAAATAACAAAAACAATTTATAGTTCTTCTTTTTCCAAAGAAATACGTCTTGCTCCGTATGAATTTGTACAATTTCTTTTACATCATCAAAATGATAATTTGTTAAAACAAAACATAGATAAAGAAACGATTCAAAATTTAAAACTTTTACACACTATAATGGAAAGTACGATAGAAAATAAACAATATTCCTCTACTTCTTTATCACAGTTATTTTCTCTTGATAAATCTTCAATTTCTCTTCTTTATTCTCTATATGACAGTAGAAAAAGTTCCTTACAAATGTCTTCCCTTGATTTTGTTACTTTTTTAAAGCAAGACATTATGAATCAAAAGCCATATAAGTCTTTATTTACTGATGATAAGAAAGATAAAATAAATGCTATTGAAACAATAATGAAAGATTCTTTACAAAATAAAAAATATACAAGCCAAAAGACTTATCAACTGTTAAAACCGTTTTTTAAAGGGCTTAAACAAGAAATGATTGACTTATTATATTTATCTTATGAAAGTCAGAATCATTATCAGAATAAGTGGACATTTACGATTGAAAAATTTGTTAATTATCTATATGATGATATTTTACAAGATGAATTATTTACTTCTTTTATCAAAGACGATATGAAACAAGAAATTACTGAATCGAAAAAAAGTTTAGAAGATACAAAGAAAAAATTAGTTGGGAAACATTATTCCAGAATAATTTTAAATACTGATTTTGACTTGGAATCAGAACAAACATATCAGTTTATCCATCAAGTACAAGACGATTTATCACAATATAGTCAAGAATTTTATATAGTGGGAGATTCATCTATGGCATATGAAATGAATCAGACTTTTGCCAGTGAATTGAATTTTATTACTATATTGACGATGCTGTTTATCTTTCTTGTCGTCGCTTTTACCTTTCATTCTATTTTGATTCCTCTCATTTTAGTATTATTGATACAATGTGCTATTTACGTAACCATGGGAATTTTATCTTTCAATGGAGGAAGTGTTTATTTTATTTCTATTTTAATTGTACAAAGTATTTTAATGGGTGCTACCATTGATTATGCTATCTTATATACTTCTTATTATTTGGAAGCGAGAAAAAAATGGGACATTCAAAAATCAATTATTTATGCTTATCATAATTCGATTCCTACGATTTTAACAAGTGCTTCGATTTTAGTTATCGTCACTCTTATCGTTGGAAATTTTGCTTCCGCAGTAGCTGCGAAAATATGTAAAACGTTATCACAAGGGACTTTATGTTCTGCTATACTAATTATTTTACTTTTGCCAGCTGTTTTATCAGCTTGTGATAAATGGATTATAAAACGGAAAAAGTAGTTCTAAGAACTATTTTTTTCATGTTTGAAAAGAAATAGAAGGAGAGAAAATTTTATTTTTTTTTTAAAAATTATCTATTTGTTTTGTTTATCTTGTAGTATAATTAAAAATAGGAATCTTACAAAGAGGTAAATTATGAAAGAAAAAATAATAGTAAATAAACAAAGTAGTATAAAGATAGTAGGAGAAAAAACAGTTTATTTTGATCCTTGGGAAATAGAAGAAAAAAAAGATGCAGATATCATCTTTTTAACTCATAATCATTATGATCATTTTTCCCCTTTGGATATTCGTAAAGCGATGAAAGAAGATACTTGTTTTGTCCTTCCTCAAGAAATGAAGGAAGAATTTATGAAAGAACTATCTTTATCAGAAGAAAATTGCATTTTTGTTATCCCTAATATGAAAATAACAGTAAAAGGAATTTCTGTTATTACAGTTCCAGCATATAATCAAGATAAACCTTTTCATCCTAAGAATAAAAATTGGTGTGGATATTTAATCGAGATGGATCATATTTGTTATTATATCGCTGGGGATACTGATGGAGTAGAAGAAAATAGTAATATAGAGTGTGATATCGCTTTTCTTCCAATCGGAGGGACATATACTATGAATATCTCAGAAGCGGTTGCTTTTTCACAAAAAATAAAAGCAAAAGAGATTATCCCAATTCATTATGGAAGTGTCGTAGGGAAGATAGAAGATGGAAGACAATTTCAATTGTTGCTTCAAAAAATAAATCCACATATAACAGTAAATATAAAACTAGGAAAAGGAGTTTGACATGAGTAAGTATGCAGTATTATGGAAATATTTGAAAGATAATCAAAAAGAACGTTATATTCTTACCTTTGAAGAATTAAAAAAAATATTAGGATTTGATATCGATTATTCTTTTTTTTCTTATCGATATGAAATAAAAGAGTTTGGATATAAAATTTCAACGCTTTCATTGAGAGAACAACATATTGTCTTTCAAAAAATATAGGTAAAGAGGTGTTGTATGGAGAAAAAAGCAAAAAAGTCAAAAAAGAAAAAACTATTGACCAAAGAAGAATTTCGAAAAGAGGAAAAACAGAAAAAAGCAAGATGGTATCAGTTATTTTTATTAGGGATGTTATCATCTACGATAGGTCTTTTTATCATTTTAATAGCAATTGCTTTAAAAACTAAAATTACCTTTCAAATTACTTGCTATGTTATTGGGGGATTATTTGCTCTTGTTGGAATTATTTTAAATTTAATTTCAGAATCTATTTTTTCGAAAGAATATGAAAAATATCAAAAAAAGAAGAAAAATAAATAAGATATGTAGCAATATCTTTTTTTTATTTTATAAGAAAATTGATTGGTCTATTGAAAAAATATATTAGATAAAAATTAATTTTGTAACGTAGCTGTAACTTTGATTGTTTATAGTAGATATAGAAGGGATGAGAGTATGGAAATTTTAAAAGTTGAAAATTTAACAAAAATATACGGGAAAGGCACAACGAAAGTAACCGCCTTGGATCATGTCTCTTTTTCTATTGAAAAGGGAGAATTTGTTGCGATAGTAGGAGCTTCTGGTAGTGGAAAATCAACTTTGCTTCATTTAATTGGAGG
>CANQYN010000056.1 GCA_947628105.1 uncultured Bacilli bacterium | reverse complement strand
AATAGTTCTGTAACAGCCGGTGGAACAAACAGTAATACGGGAGGAGACACGGCTCATAATAATTTACAACCTTATATCACGGTTTATTTCTTTAAAAGAACGGCATAAGAAAAGAGAAATCTTTTCTTTTTTTCTATAATTTACTTCTTTTATAATAGATGTTATAATAATATCAGGTGATAATATGGAAATATCAGAATTAAAAAAGCAATATGAACAGTACAAAATAAGAGTTGATGAATTATGGAGGTTACTTTGAAGCGGAACAAATAGAAAAAAAAATAATAGAAAAGGAATCTCAAATGCAAGATTCTCATTTTTGGGATGATGCAAAATCGGCGGAAAAGATTATTTCTACGTTGAAAGAATTAAAGAATAATTATAATAATACAAAGGAAATCAAACAAAAAATTGATAACAATTTAGAATTGATTGATTCATTAAAAGAACAACAAGATAGCGATTTAATTGCTTTAATAATGGAAGAAGAAAAAGAAATTAAACGACAATTAGAAGAAGCAGAAATTAAAAACTTTTTGAACGGGCCTTATGATCATTTAGGTGCTATTTTAGAATTTCATTCAGGAGCAGGTGGAACAGAAGCTTGTGATTGGGCGAATATGTTATATCGCATGTATAGTAGATGGTGTGAAAAAAAAGGTTATAAAACTGAAATAATTGATTCTCAAGAAGGCGATATTGCGGGAATAAAAAGTTTGACAATGTTAGTATATGGAACCAATATATATGGTTATTTAAAAGGCGAAAAAGGAGTTCATAGATTAGTTAGAATATCTCCTTTTGATTCGGGGGCGAGAAGGCATACTTCTTTTGCTTCTATTAATGTAACTCCTTTGTTTGAACATGAGGATATCGATATTGAAATCAATCCAAATGATATTCGAATTGACGTATATCGCAGTAGTGGGAAAGGTGGACAAGGAGTTAATACCACGGATAGTGCCGTACGAATTACTCATATTCCAACGGGAATTGTCGTAACTTGTCAAAATGAAAGAAGCCAAATTCAAAATAAGGAAAGAGCAATGAGTGTATTAAAAAATAAATTATATTTAATCGAATGTGAAAAAAGAGAACAAGATATTCAAAAAATTAAAGGAAAAGTGGATGAAATTAATTTTGGTTCACAAATCCGAAATTATGTAATGCAACCATACTCTCTTGTGAAAGATAATAGAACTAATATCGAAACTAGTGATGTAGAGGGAGTATTAAATGGGGATATTGATTTATTTTTAAATGGTTATTTGAGAAAGGGGCAGTAATGTGTTATTGAGAAAGAAAAAAGAAATAGTAGATGAAAAACCTGATTTGATGAAACGATATATTAATTTATTTTTAGGATGTACTTTATATGCGACTGCTTTTAATTTGTTTTTTTTGCCAACTAATATTGTATATGGTGGAATTTCTGGAATAGCGATTGTCATTAAAAAACTTTTTGATATTGAACCTGCTCTTTTTATTCTAGGAGCGAATATTTTTCTTTTAATTGTGAGCTTCCTTACATTGGGAAAGGAAAAAACAAAAGGTTCTATCGTTGGATCTATTGTCTTTCCTATCATGGTAAGTATTACTTCCCATTTAGGAGAAGTATTACAAATTAATATTTCTGATCCTCTTTTAATTATTGTTTTTGGAGCTATTGTTTCAGGAATCGGAATGGGAATTAATTTTAAATCTGGTTTTACAACAGGGGGAACAGATATTATTAATCAAATTGTATCAAAATATGGAAAAGTATCAATTGGGAAAGCGATGTTACTAAGTGATGGTGTTATCGTATTATTAGCTGGATTTTTTTTAGGAGGACCTGGAGTCATATTTGCTTATGAAAAAGTAATGTATGCCATTATTATCCTATATATTATTAGTATTATGTCTGATAAAGTAATATTGGGAATAAGTCAAGCAAAAAGTTTTTATATTATGACTGATTCTGAAACTGCAGTGAAAAAATATTTATTACATCGGTTAAATCATGGGGTAACTATTTTAGAAGGAAGAGGAGGATATACGGGCAATAATTTAAAAGTAATTATGTGTATCGTCCCAACAAAAGAGTATTTTATGGTAAAAGAAGGAATTTTAAAAATCGATCCAAAAGCCTTATTATTAGTTACTGATGCCTATGAAATAACAGGTGCCAAGTAAAAGAAAAAAATAGTTTTAGATATCTATTTTTTCTTTTTAATTTTCTTTACAATAAAAAAATATATTGATATAATTAGATATAGTAGAAAGTAGGGTGATACGATGTCTTTAATCGTTTGTCAACATCTAAAGAAACAATATAAGACAGGCGTTGTCGCAATTCACGATTTAAATTTGAATATCGAAAAAGGAGAATTTTGCTTTGTTATTGGTTCTACTGGATGTGGAAAGTCGACATTAATTAAAATGATGTATCGAGAAGAAAGACCTACGAGTGGAAAAATTATCGTAGGAGGAATTAACGTAGCGAAAATAAGAAATAGTAAAGTTTATAAATTAAGAAGGAAGTTGGGCGTTGTTTTTCAAGATTATAAATTATTAAATCGGTTGACTGCCTATGAAAATATTGCCTTTGCTCTTGAAGTATTAGGTCTTCCCAAAGACGAAATTCATAATAAGGTATTAAAGGTATTAGATTTAGTAGGATTAAAAGGAAAAGCCAAAAGTTATCCTCATGAATTATCCGGAGGAGAACAACAACGTGTTGCTATCGCTAGAGCAATTGTAAATGGACCTAGAATTTTAATTTGTGATGAACCGACAGGAAATTTGGATAAAAGAACAAGTATGGAAATTATGGAAGTATTAAAAGAAATTAACAAGTTAGGAACAACTATTATTATGGTGACTCATGATACGACAATTGTTAATGCGTTGAAAGAAAGAACGATTTTATTAGATAATGGTAGAATTTTAAAAGATTATGCGAAAGGAACTTATAAGTATGAAAGCAATAAGAATATTAACTAGAAGTATTAGAGATTCTTTTAAAAGTGTATTTCGTAACTTCTCTTTATCCTTAGCTTCCATTTCTTGTATTGCCATTACTTTAATTGTCGTAGCGATTTCCTTGATTTTGACTTATAATGTTAATAACTTTACATCGAAAGTAGAACGAGATGTAACCATCGTTGCTTTTTTGGATACGAATATCAAAGAAGAAGGAAGACAAGAAATTTTAGAAAAATTAAAAAAGATGGAAGGATTACAAAATATTACTTATGAATCGAAAACAAAGATAGGAGAAGAGATGATGAATTCTTCTGATATCTTTAAAAATATTATGAAAAATTGGGATGAATCAGAAAGTCCTTTACAAGATACCTATTTAATTAAAGTAGAAAATATTAAAGAAATAGGATCAATTGCCAAAAGAATTGAAAATTTACCTGGTGTCGATATTGTAAAATATGGAGAAGGAATGGTAGAACAATTAGTATCTCTTTTTGACCTAGTACGTAAGATATGTTATGGAATGGTAATTGCGTTAATCATTGTAACAGCCTTTTTGATTGCCAATACTATTAAAATTACTATTTTTTCTCGAAGAAGAGAAATTGATATTATGCGTCTTGTAGGAGCTTCTAATATTAATATTAAAATTCCTTTTGTGTTTGAAGGTTTAATTTTAGGAGTACTTGGTTCAATTATTCCAATTATTACGACGACGTATGGATATACCGCTTTATACGAGAAATTTCACGGACAACTTTTCTCCTCTTTGATTACATTAATTAAACCACAACCATTTGTATTCCAAGTTTCTCTAGTTTTACTGATTATTGGAATTTTGGTTGGTATGTTTGGAAGTTGGCGTGCCGTTCGTAAATATTTAAAAATATAAAAGAATAAGTATATGATAAAAATCATATACTTTTTTAGGTGATAAAGTGGAATTAAAAGTAGGCGATTATGTAACGAGAAAATCTTATCAGCATGATATTGTATTTTTAATTACTAAAATAGAAGATGATATTTACTATTTAACAGGAAAAAATATTCGTCTTTGTGCGGATAGCCCATTAAAAGATCTTCAAAAATGGGAAGAAAAAGAAGATGTCGAAGAACAAGAATTTTTAAAACGGATTGAGGTAGATAGCCCAGATCGAAATGATTATTTTTATCTTCCGGGGAAAATTTTACATTTAGATGCGGATGAAGATTATTTAAAAAGATGTTTAAAATATTATGATGAGACGAAGATTTGGTCAGTTGGTTTTTGTGAGCCAGAAGAAAAGATGGCTTCTCGTATCAAAGAATTATTAAAACAATATAACCCTAATATTTTAGTGATTACTGGTCATGATTCTTATCATTCGAAAAATAACGATAAGAATGATTTAAGAAATTATAAAAATAGTTTATATTTTGTCAATGCTATTAAGGAAGCGAGAAAATATGAAGATAGTCATGAGAAATTAATTATTATCGCAGGCGGGTGTCAATCCAATTATGAGGAATTAATAAAGGCGGGAGCTAATTTTGCCTCTAGTCCAAAACGGGTAAATATTCATGCTTTAGATCCGGCTATTATAGCTAGTCGAATGAGTTTATCCGATATTAATAAAAATATCGATTTAAAAAATATTTTAGATACGACAAAGTATGGAAGTGATGGAATGGGAGGAATCATAACAAAGGGAACCATGTATGTAGGATATCCTAGATAGGGGGAGAAAATGAACGTTGATGCGATTAAAAAAGAATTGTATAATCATCTTGGTGATACAGTTTCTATCAAATATAATTTAGGAAGAAATAAATATGAGGAATATGATGCTATTATTAAAAAACTATATAATCATGTTTTTTTAGTTCAATTAGCAGATGAAAATGTAAATGAAGTAAAATCTTTTTCTTATTCTGATATTATTACAAAAACGATTAAAATAAATTATCAAATTTAACGAAATACTTGATTTTAAAGGAAATATAGTATACAATGAAATTAGATTTAACCGAAGGGAGAGTAAAACATGAAAATAACATCTGTAAATGTGCGCATTACGGAAAAAGAAGATTCAAGAATGAAAGGAATTGCTTCAATATTATTAGACGACTGTTTTGCTATTCATGATATTCGTATCATTGAAGGTGATAATGGCCTTTTTATAGCTATGCCAAGTCGTAAAACGGCAACAGGAGGATATCGCGATATTGCTCATCCAATTACACCAGAATGCAGAAAAATGTTTGAAGATGCCATTTTAGAAGCTTACGAAAAAGAAAAAGCTGAATAGAATATGTCGCTTGACATATTTTTTTTATTTGTTCATATAATTAGCTAGGTGATAATATGGACAAGGATAATATGGTAAATTTTAATCATAGTGTAAGTATTACAGAAAGAAAGAATTTAAATGTGACAGGAGTAAAAAAAATCGATAGTTTTGATGATGAAGAATTTTTGTTAGAAACGAATATGGGCTATATGGTCATTAAGGGAAAAAGTTTAGAAATTGTAAAATTGGATACTTATCAAGGGAATGTGGCTATCAAAGGAACGTTTCAATCGCTTACCTATATGGAAAATGCTAATAAAAAAGAAAAAGAAGAAAGTTTTATTGGACGTTTGTTTAAATGAATTTAAAGATACAAATATTAACGTTACTTTTTTCTTTTTTATTTGGAACATTCTTTTATTTTGGCTTAGAAATCCATCAAAAAATACTACAAAGAGGAAATCGATATCTCTGTTTCTTTGGTAATTTTTTATACGTATTGATAAATACGTTTCTTTATTTTTTGTTAATGAGAAAAATCAATAATGCAATTTTTCACCCTTATGAAATTGGGATGATTATAATTGGTTATTTACTTGGCTATTTTTTATATTATTACATTGAAAAAAAATACCAATAATTGGTATTTTTAAATAAGCCGAATTTCATATTCAGTAAAGAAAGGTTTATCTTTGTTAATTCTATCGTAAAATAAAATCCCATTTAAATGATCAATTTCGTGTTGGAAAGCAATTGATAATTCTTCTCTTGCTCGAATTTTTATGGGATTTCCATCGACGTCAAACCCTGTCACTGTGACTCTTGCATAACGAGGAACATGTCCCTCTCCTTCGCGGTTAACACTAAAACATCCTTCT
>CANQYN010000055.1 GCA_947628105.1 uncultured Bacilli bacterium | reverse complement strand
GCTTCAATAGCAGCATATAATGTATCCATATCTTTTGCAGGAGCAAGTATTTCAGGTTTTTTCATACTATCACCACCTCTATTATAAAAAAGCGCACAGAAAAAAACAATTATAAATTGTTTTTTTGATGATCTTCATAAAATATATAATCCGGCTTTTTATTAAAAATTTCAGCAATTTTTATAGCGAGAGAATAAGACAGATTTTTTTTCCCAGTTTCAATTTGTGAATAATAAGCTGGGCTAATTCCTAGTTGTTGACTCATATCGACAATTCTAATTTTTTTCTTCTTTCGCATCTGTTTTAACTTTAAATACATAAAACCTCCTGAATTTATTATAGCATAAAAGTACACTACTCGTATACTGTATTTTAATTTTATATATGAGAAAATATAAGTAGGATATCCAAGGTGATGAAGCATGATAACAAACCATGATTTGAATCAACAGTATGAAACTTTTAGTAAAAATATTAAAACTTTTCGATTAAAAAATAAAATTACTCAAGAACAATTAGCAGAACAATCAGATTTAAGCATTTCCTATATTAAACAAATCGAATCAGGCAAAGAATATAAAAATGTATCGCTTACCGTCATGTTAAAATTATCAAAAGCTTTAAATACCAAAGTCAATCGTCTATTTCAAGAAAATAAATAAAGAATTGAATAACCAATTCTTTTTTATATTGTCACATTATGATAAACCGTCTTTACATCATCTACTTCTTCCATCATAGTTATCATTCGTTGAAATAATTCAAGATCTTCCTTTTCTAAATGAACCTTTTCTTTGGGAAGCATCGTAATTTCATCTATTTCAAATTCTACTTGTGGAAGTTTTTTCATAATAGCTTCTTTAATTTGATTTAAATTTTGAGGTTGTCCATAAAGAATAATACTTCCCTCTTCTTCTTCCATATCTTCGATATCGACTCCTTGTTCAATCAATGCTTCTAATGTTTCTTCTTCATTTAATCCTTTAAACCCAACAACGCATAGATGATCATATTGAAATGAGACACTTCCTTGAGCTCCCATTTTTGCTTTGCATTTATTTAATACAGCTTTTACGCCACTAATAGAACGGTTAACATTATCGGTTAAACATTCCACAATAGCTGTAGAGCCACTTGGTCCAAATACTTCATAACGAACAAGTTGATAATTTTCATCTACTCCACTATTTACTTTATCGATAGCACGATTAATAATATCAGAGGGAACTTGTTCTTTTTTGGCTTTTTCTACCAAACGTTTTAAAGAAGGGTTTGAAGTAGGATCACTT
Organism: uncultured Bacilli bacterium; assembly: GCA_947628105.1. GTDB lineage: Bacteria > Bacillota_I > Bacilli_A > RF39 > UBA660 > CANQYN01. The sequence continues at coordinate 5,054 of CANQYN010000055.1, read as the reverse complement.
CCGCCTTTTTTCGCAACATCATATATTTCTCTTGCATACATAGAATATAATTTTGATTTTGCGGCTCCTGTTTTTTGAATACTAGCTTTTCTTACTTCATAAGCTCTTCCCATAACATCACTCCTTATTTCAGTATTTTACCTCTTTTTCTCTCTTTTGACAAGAAAATTTCTTGTAAAAGCCCTAAATTTAATATAATTGACATCATCTATCATCTCTTCAAAAATTTTATTTACGTTCATATGCTTTTTTTGTTTCATTTTATCACCAAATTTAAAATATCATAATTTTTATTATTGTTTTGCCTTTTCGACAAAACTAGAACATTTTAGCGAAAAAAATGATTTCTAAATATAGTAAATTTAAAAATTATATAGTATAATAGAAATGGTGATGTCGATGAAATATCCTTCTGGTGTAAAAGAACAGAAAAAAAATATCACATTTGATCACCGGGGAATGAGTTTAGAATCGGATTTAAATGAAACAAATCAATATTATTTAAAAGAAGAAAAAGCAGTCATTTATAAAAAACCAACTCCGATTACAATCGTAAAAGTAGATTATCCTTCTCGATTAGAAGCAGTAATCAGAGAAGCTTATTTTAAAACTCCTTCTACCACTGATTACAATGGGGTTTACCGAGGAAAATATATTGATTTTGAAGCAAAGGAAACTAAATTAAATATATTTCCTTTAAAAAATATTCATCCACATCAAATAAAACATCTAGAAAAAGTCATAAATCATGGGGGAATTGGATTTATTATCGTTCGATTTTCAAAATTAGAAAGATACTTTTTATTACCTGCCGAAAATTTACTAGCATTTCTCAAAGAAAATACTAGAAAGTCAATTCCACTTTCTTATTTTGAAAGAAATGGTTTTGAAATAAAATTACAATACCGTCCACGGCTAGATTACTTGCCAATAATCGACCGGATTTATTTTAAAGGAGATGTTTGAAATGAAAAAAAATCAGGATAACTTAGAATTAGGACTAATTATTATCATTAGTATTATCGCATTCATTATAGGAGGACTTGCGATTAACTGGCTAATATCCATTTTAATTGTAGGAGTCTGTGATGCGATATTGTTAGTGCCAACAATGAAGAGTAAAAAAGCACCTCATGCAAAACATGCTTCTCAGAAAAAGGGAGGAAATTCCCACCATAAAAAGAAGAAATCAGATTCTCAAAAACATAGAGCATTAAAAATTATCGTTACGATATTTTTATTCCTTGGTGTATTAGGAGCTGCGGCTTTCATCTTCTTTATGGTATATATTATTGCCAATGCACCTGACTTTAATCCTGATCTATTATATAAAAAGGAATCTAGTATTCTATATGATGTTAATCACGAAGTAATAACAACATTAGGTACAGAAAATAGAGAATTAGTAACATATGATGAACTTCCTGAAGTATTAGTAGATGCCATTGTGGCGACAGAAGATTCTCGCTTTTTCCAACATAATGGAGTAGACTGGGCTAGATTTTTTAAAGCTACAGTAGGACAATTACTAGGGCAAGATAGTGCTGGTGGAGCCTCTACCCTAACGATGCAAATATCAAAAAATGCTTTTACATCGGAAGAAGCAACTGGAATTAAAGGAATTATCCGTAAATTTACCGACGTTTATATTTCGATGGCAAAAATTGAACCTAAATATACAAAACAAGAAATTTTAGAATTTTATGTTAACTCTTACTATTTAGGGGGAGGAGCTTATGGAGTAGAACAAGCTTCTAAAACCTATTTTAATAAATCAGTATCTGACTTGACGTTGCCAGAAGCTTCTTTAATTGCTGGATTATTCCAATTACCAGGAAAATATGATCCTACCTTATATCCAGAAAATGCCGAAAAACGAAGAAATACTGTATTAAATTTAATGGAACGTCACGGCTATATTACAAAAGAAGAAAAAGAAGCTGCCCTAGCTATTCCTGTTAAAGATATGCTAAAAAGTAGTAAAGATGATACAGGAAAAAATAAATATCAAGATTTCATTGATACTGTAATCGAACAAGTAATTGAAGATACAGGAGAAAACCCATATAAAGTTCCTATGGAAATTTATACGACATTAGATCCTAAAAAACAAGATTATGTAAACGATATCATGACAGGAAAAACATGGGATTGGGAAAATAAAAAAGTAAATAGTGGTATCGCTGTTATCGAAACAAAAACAGGAGCCATCTCCGCTATAGGAGCTGGAAGAAATCGTTCTGGAGAAAGACAGTATAATACTGCGACGATGTTATCAAATCAGATTGGTTCTACAGCAAAACCTTTATATGATTATGGTCCAGGTATCGAATATGAAAACTGGTCTACTTATACACCTTTCCCAGATCAACCTTATCAATATTCTGATGGAACAAAAATTAATAACTGGGATGGTAGATATGAAGGGTTCCTTACGGCACGTACTGCATTAGCTCATTCTAGAAACGTTTCTGCATTAAAAGCGTTCCAAGGAAATAAAAATAGCAATATTAAAGAATTTGTTACCAATTTAGGTCTTCATCCAGAAGTAGATAGCAATGGTATGTTACATGAAGCACATGCGATTGGAGGATATAATGGAGAAAATCCATTATCTATGGCCGCCGCTTATGCCGCATTTGGAAATGGCGGATATTATATCAAACCTTATAGCTACACTAAAATTGTATATCGTGAATCTGGTGAAGAAGTAAAAACAGATACTACTAAAAAACAAGTAATGAGTGATGCCACCGCTTATATGGTATACGACATGTTAATTGATACTGCTAAATATGGTTTGGGTGCTCAAGCAGATGTTAACGGAGCAGTATTTGGAGCCAAAACAGGTACTTCTAACTTTGATGATGAAACCATGAGAAGAAAAAATCTTCCTGATGGGGCAATCAATGATTATTGGGTATGTGGAGTTTCTCCAGATTATGCAATTAGTATCTGGTATGGATATGATACAATTAGTTCTAAATATTATAATTCTATTAATGAAATTTATCATAGAAAATTATTCCAAAAAGTTGCAAAAGGATTCTTTAAACGGGGTAGTACGATAAAACGGCCAATTAGTGTTGTTGAAGTAGCTATCGAAATGGGATCAAATCCAGCAAAACTAGCCAATGAATACACGCCAAGTTCATTGACAGTAAAAGAATTATTTAAAAAAGGAACAGAACCTACAGAAACTTCTACCAAATATAATCAACTAGCTAATGTTACTAACTTAAGAGGAACTGTAAATGGTAATACTTTAACTCTTTCTTGGAGTCCTGTAAAAGGAAATAAAGATAGCGGTTTAGGAAATATCATTTATAATATATATTCTAAATCTTCTAATGGAAAATTAACATTAATCAATTCAACTTCAAAAACTTCCATTTCTATCAAATTAACGACGACTTCCCCTACTACTTATATTGTAAAAACTTCATATTCTAACTATAGTAAAAATATGAGTAGTGGCGTTAGTACAACAATATCTCTATCGGGAGTAAAAGCTCAATATTCTGCTAGTTTACTCGGAGATAATCCATATAATGTTATTGATAGTTATCATGAAAGCGGTATTAAAATAACCGCTGATGGAAGAGATGTTACTAATACATGTTCTATCGATACCTCTTATACCTCTTCCGATGGAACTCCGATTTCAATCGAATCATTAACACCAGGAGAATATCAAGCCACATATAATATCGATTGTAATAATGGCGAATATACAAATACTTTAACTAGAAAAATTATTGTACCTTAAAAGAAGCTGAGCTTCTTTTTTGGTGTAATAATTTATTGAAGATTACGATAGAAAATATCTTTATTTATTACAAAATAACAATTGAAAAATAATCTTTTTTATTTCTTTTCTTTTTTTCTTATGTTATAATGAATAATAGGAGGGAAAGTTATATGAAGTGTGTTGCAATTAAAGATATAAAACAATTTGAAGTGACAGAAATTTCAGAACCTACTTCTACTAATGGAAGTGTAGTTGTCGATGTAAAAAAAGCTGGAATTTGCGGGTCTGATATCCATTATTGGGATATGGGACAACCAAAAGGACTTGTTATGGGACATGAATTTAGTGGTACAGTAATTGATCCTGGAAATAATGAAAATTTAAAAATAGGCGATAGAATTACCGCTCTTCCAATCTCACCTTGTGGAAAATGTCCAGCTTGTACAACAGGAAATCCACAATATTGTCGTGAGACTTGGACCTATGCGACAGGATTATCTTTAACTAATCCTGGAGGATATGCTCCTAAACTAGCGGTTCGCTCTGATATGGTTATGAAACTTCCTGATGAAGTTAGTGATGAAGAAGGAGCAATGGTAGAACCTACCGCTGTAGGACTTCATGCTATCCACTTAGCAGATATTAAAGTAGGCGATAAAGTATTAGTAATTGGTGGTGGAATCATCGGATTAGTTTCTGCTATGTTTGCCAAAAAAGAAGGAGCTAGTTACGTTGCTGTATCAGAAACAAACGCAGCTCGTGGACAAAAAGCAGTAGACTTAGGAGTTGCCGATGAATGGTTTGATGCCACAGATGAAAATTTCATGCAAAAAATTATGGAAAAAACAGAAATAGGATTTGATATTGTAGTAGAATGTTGCGGAAATGCTCCTGCTGTTAGTAGTGCTATTACAAGTTCAAAACCAGGTGGTACTGTTATTTTAGTTGGAGTTTCTATGGCCCCTGTTACTATTCCAACAGTTGCTGCTGTTATGAGTGAACTTACTATTATTGGAGCTATTGCTTATACAAAAGAAGAGTTTAAAACTTGTATTGATTTAATCGCAAATAAGCAAATCGACGTAATGAAATTTGTTTCTAAGATAGTTACTTTAGAAGAAGTTCAAGCTTCTTTTGAAGAACTTACTTCTGGAACTTCTGATTCTATCAAAATATTAATTGATACTCATAAATAATAATTGATAAAACCCTTATTAAAATAAGGGTTTCAGACTGTTGACAAATGAAAAGTTTGAAAACAGTCTTTTATTATTTTCAAAAATATATTATAATAAGAATGTAA
>CANQYN010000054.1 GCA_947628105.1 uncultured Bacilli bacterium | reverse complement strand
ACAGTTTTGTTTCGGAGAGCTTTATCTCATTCGTGCCTTCGTTAACCAATCACTCCAATCATAATATAAAAGAGTGTGATGTTCAATCCTGATCAGTGGATTTACTTATTACACTTTTATAGTACCAAACTGTGCTTATGTAGAACGATATTTTTTATTAAAAAAAGTTTCATAAATTCTTGCAAAGGGAAAAAAACTATTGTACAATAACACTAATATTTGTTTGAAAGAGTATATTATATTCTTACTAAAAAGAGACAATATGGTAGGTGAAAATATTGATAAGAAATAATAGAAGACATCAAACAGAAAAATATTCGTATCTCTGCGTTAAAGATTGAAGTGTATAGATTAGTCTATAAAATAAGGTGGTACCACGGGGTTTCTCGTCCTTAATTTATGGGCTTTTTTTATCAAAAAGGGAAAAGGAGGTCGTTATATGATAACAAAACCAAAAGGAACATATGATGTATATGGAGAATATGGAAAGGAAATTCAATACGTAGAAAATATTTTACAATCTTTGATGGGAAAATATCATTATGAATATGTTAGAACCCCTATTTTTGAAGCCAGTACGTTATTTCATAGAGGAGTAGGAGAAACGACAGATATTGTCTCTAAAGAAACATATGATTTCAAAGATAGAGGAAATCGGGATATGTCACTTAGACCAGAAGGGACTGCTGGGGTTGTTCGCTCTTTATTGGAAAATAAGATGTATGCTAGAGAAGATAAACCTATTAAAACATGGTACTATGGCCCTATGTATCGATATGAAAGGCCACAATCTGGAAGATTTCGTGAGTTTTATCAATTTGGAGTAGAAGTATTTGGAAGCGATTCTCCATTATTGGATGCTGAGGTAATTAGTATCCCTGTAGTACTATATAAATTATTAGGATTAAAAGGAGTAAAGGTAAAAATTAATACACTAGGAGATAGAGAATCTAGAGAAAATTATCGTACGGCGTTAATTGAATATTTTAAACCTTATGTCAAAGATTTTTGTGAGGATTGTCAAATTCGTTATGAAAAAAATCCCTTACGAATTTTAGATTGTAAGATAGATAATAAATTAGAAATTATAAAAAATGCTCCACAAATCATCGATTATTTAAATGAGACGAGTAAACAACATTTTGAAAAGGTAAAAAAGTATTTGGATCTATTGGAAATCGATTATGAAGTAGATCCTAAAATAGTAAGAGGACTCGATTACTATACTCACACTGTATTTGAAGTAGAAGCAGAGGTAGAAGGTTTTGGAGCTCAAAATGTTTTATGCGGTGGAGGAAGATATAACAATTTAGTAAATACGATAGGAAATGTCGATGTTCCTGGTGTTGGATTTGCTTTAGGAATGGAACGTCTAATGAAAGCATTAGAATTAGAAAATATTACTTTGCCAACAAATCATTTAGATATTTATGTCGTTCCAATCGGAGAAAAGGCTCTAGATTATAGTGTTCCTTTGGTAGAAAATTTACGTATGAATGGATTTTGTGTCGATATGGATTATATGAATCGAAATATTAAAAGTAATTTTAAACAGGCAGATCGATTACAAGCAAAATTTATTATTTTACTGGGTGAAGATGAATTAAAGAAAAGTATAGTAACTATAAAAAATAATCAAACAAAAGAAGAAATAAAAATAAAAGAAGAAAAATTAATTTCTTATTTAGATAAAAATATAGAAGAGAGTGAAGATATATGAAATTAATGATAGATCAATTAAAAAACTATAAGGGTAAGGAAATAGAGTTACAAGCATTCGTAGATAATATTCGTAATTTACAATATGTAGAATTTATCATTTTACGAGATTCTTCAGGTAAAGTTCAAATGACAATTGAAAAAGAAGGAAATGAAAATCTAGTTGAAATTATGGATCAAATTCCTATTGAAAGTACTGTTAAGATAATAGGAAAAGTAATGGATGCTCCTAAAGTAAAATTAGGAGGACTAGAAATTATTCCTACCTTTATTGAAGCAACTTCTCTTTCCTTTCCAGAACTACCTTTCGATTATAAAAAGAAAGATAATAGTTTACGAGAGACAAGATTAGACTATCGTTTTCTTGATTTACGAAGAAAAGAAAATTATTTATTATTTCAATGTGAAACATTAATTGAACAAGCGATGAGAGAATATTGTATTCAAAATAATTTTATTGAAATTCATTCTCCTAAAATTAGTGGGGCAGGGGCAGAAAGTGGAGCTGAATTATTTAAATTAGATTATTTTGGTCAAACTGCTTACCTATCTCAATCTCCCCAATTTTATAAACAAATGGCAATGGCATCTGGATTTAATGCTGTCTATGAAATTGGACCTGCTTTTCGTGCAGAAAATTCTCATACTTCTTATCATGCGACAGAAATAAATATGGCAGATATGGAAATCTCTTGGATTCATTCCTTTGAAGAAGTAATGGATGTCGAAGAAGCTTGGTTAAAATATATTTTAAACCGATTAAAAGACACCTATGGAGAGGAAATTAAAGAAAATTTTGGAGTTGAAATTTCTAATACAGAAAAAGATTTTCCAAGAATTACTTTTCAAGAAGCGAAACAAATTTTAAAAGAAAAGTTTCATTATATCGGTGAAAAAACCGATGATTTAGAACGCCATGAAGAAGAATTGTTATGTAAATATGCGAAAGATAATTATCAATGTGATTTTATTTTTATTACTAAATTTCCTTTTAGTGCAAGACCTTTTTATCATCATTTAGACGAAAATGGACTAACGGATAGTTATGATTTATTATATAAAGGAGTCGAAATTACAACCGGAGCTCAAAGAGAACATCGATATGATGTTTTATACCAACAAATATTAGATAAAAATTTAGACCCTGAAAAATTGTCATTTTATTTAGAATTTTTTAAATATGGATGTCCACCTCATGGAGGATTTGGATTTGGAATTGCTCGTTTGATGATGCAAATATTTGAAATTGATAATATTCGCGAGGCAACTTTTATTTATCGAGGACCAACTAGATTGAATCCATAAAAGAATCTTAATGGATTCTTTTTTTTAATCCATATTAATAATGGGTGATAAGATGAAGACTATATTAATTACGGGAGCAAGAAGCGGATTGATAGAATCTGTGATACAAAAAATAAAGAACAAAGATTATTTTATTTATGTTACAGTTCATAGAAAATCACAATTAAAAGCGATGTTAAAAAAATATCAAAAATATAATAATATCCAATGTTTCAAACTTGATATTACAGATAAGAACGATAGAAAATTAATAGAGAATTTAAAAATTGATATTTTAATTAATAATGCGGCTATAGGAGAAGGCGGGTCTATTTTAGAAATCGATATGAAAAAGGTAAGAAATAATTATGAAGTAAATGTTTTTTCTTCCTTTGAAATAGCCCAAATAGTTCTAAAAAATATGATTCGACAAGGAAAAGGAAAAATTATTATTATGTCTTCTTTAGCAGGAATTTATTCTCCTCGCTTTATGGGTGTTTATGCTTCTACGAAAGCTGCTATCATTAAGCTTTCTACTACTTTACGAAAAGAATTAAAGTTATTAAATAAAGATATTCAAATTGTCATGATTGAACCAGGATTTTATCATACGGGCTTTAATCAAGTTATGTTTCAAAATAAATATGACTGGATGGATAAAGATAGTTATTTTCTAGAAAATATAAAATTGATTCGAAAAAGAGAAAAATTGATTGAAAGATTTATTGAAAAAAAAGAACTGTCCTCTATTCGTCGTAAAATTATAACAGCAATTGAAAAAGAAAATCCTCATTTTATTTATCGGGCTCCTTTTTCTCAAGTTTTATTTTCAAAAATATACCAATTATTTTGGGAATAAAATAATAAATATAGAAAATAGAATCTCATCATAAGATTCTTTTTTTTATGATATAATAAATTAGGTGGTAAAATGAAAGATACTTCTTTTTTAAAAAAAAATATCATTGCTCATAGAGGATATCATCAAGAAGAAAAAGGAATTGTAGAAAACACTTTGAAATCATTTCAACGAGCCATCGATTTTAAATATATTATTGAATTAGACGTTCATCTATTAAAAGATGGGGAAATTATTGTGTTTCATGATGATAATTTAAAACGAATGACAGGAATCGATAAAGCCGTAAATACTTGTACGTTAAAAGAAATTAAAAAATATAAATTAAAGGGAATTGATAACATTCCTACTTTAGAGGAAGCACTCAATGTCATTCAAGGGAAAGTTCCCATTATTATTGAATTAAAATATGATCAAAAAGTAGGAAAATTAGAACAAAAATTAGTTGAATATTTAGACCATTATCAAGGAATCTTTGCGGTAAAAAGTTTTCACCCACTTATCGTAAGATGGTTTTTAAAAAATCGTCCCCATTATATTAGAGGACAATTAGTTTCTCAAGTACATAAAACTCCTAAGGAATGGATTGTATGGTCGATGATAACAAATAAAATAACGAAACCGGATTTTATTTCTTGTCATTACCAAATACTAGATAAAAAAAGAGTAAAAAAATTTCGTCAGAAAAAACCGGTACTAGCATGGACAATTCGTAATAAAAAAACATATCGACAAGTTATTTCGAAAGCAGATAATTTTATTTGTGAAAATATGAATAAAATTTTTGAAAAAAAATCTTTTTGACTCATATGATATATGATATAATGTTTATAACAGGGGGCGAGGGACTATGTCATTGATAAAAACGATTTTTTTAAAGCCAGAAATTAGTGATTATCAATATATTGAAAAAATAATGGAAATTGAAAATCGTAATTTACAAATTGAATTTAGTAAATTTCATCAATCAATTGCTAAGTCAAATGAAAAGATGAAAAAAACGATTTTTTTGCGCTATATTTACTATTATTTAAAACATCTTGAATTATCTAATAAGGAACAAGAAATACTCAGTCTTTCGTCAGATTTAAAAGAATATGTTAAGTTAAAAATTGTAAATATGAGAGCAGAACAAATTCTAAAGTTAGTGAATACAAATTTAGGAGTAAATGGGCAAAATATAATTATTTTAGATAATGAGAATGATGAATTGATATCTTCTGATGAATTATCAAATGAAATTATTGAAAAACTTACCTATATTCAACTTGCTATCGAAAAAAAATATCGTTATAACGAATTAGAAAAGCAAGAATTAGAAAATATTAATTCTATGATTGAAGAACAAAAGCAAAAATTTGAAGGACAAAAAGAAATAGTAAAGTAAGAAAAGATTATAAAAATCTTTTTTTTATGTTTTCTTTTCTTCATTTTTATTTGAATAAATAGATAATTATGATAAAATTATGATGGAGATGATAAGATGAAACCTTTAGTTTTATGTATATTAGATGGTGTTGGAATTCGTAATAATCCTCACGGGAATGCTTTTATGAAAGCCAAAAAACCAAATTTTGATAAATTATGGGAAACGTATCCTCATAGTCTACTTGAAGCTAGTGGGAAACTAGTTGGGTTGCCAGAAGGACAAATGGGAAATAGTGAAGTAGGGCATATGAATATTGGCGCGGGACGAATCGTCTATCAACCACTACAATATATAAATGAGCAAATTAATAATGGAGATTTCTTTTGTAATTCCAATATTTTAGAAGTAATCCATCATACGAAAAACAATCATTCAAAATTACATATTTTTGGTTTACTTAGTAATGGTGGAATTCATTCTCACATATCGCACTTATTTGCTCTTTTAGATATGTGTAAACAAAATAATATCGATAATCTTTATCTTCATCTTTTTTTAGATGGTCGCGATACTTTACCAAAATGTGCTCTTACTTTTGTATCACAACTAAATGATAAAATGAACGAACTTGGAATTGGACATATCGCTTCAGTTGCGGGGCGTTATTATGCAATGGATCGAGATAACCGTTGGGAGAGAATAAAAAAATTTTACGATATCATTGTCAATGGGATAGGTCCTCGTTATGATACGGTAGAAAATGCGATAACTGATAATTATAATCAAAATATAACTGATGAATTTGTCGTTCCTAGTATCATTGATACTAATGGAACAATAGAAGATAATGATGGACTGATTACCTTTAATTTTCGTCCCGATCGGTTAAGAGAAATTTTTTATTCATTAACAAATGATAAATTTGATTGTTTTGAAGCAAAAAAGATAAATAATTTAAAATTGGTTACTATGTTTTCTGTAAGTGATGATGTTATTTGTAAAAATGCTTTTGAACTTCAAAAATTGGATAATACACTAGGAGAATATCTAGCCAATAATAATTTATCTCAACTTCGTATTGCAGAAACGGAAAAATATGCTCATGTTACTTACTTTTTTGATGGTGGAATTGAAAAAAGTTTAAATAAATGTGATCGTATTTTAATTCCCTCTCCTAAAGTAGCTACCTATGATTTAAAACCTGAGATGAGTGCTCGAGAAATCACCGATACATTACTTAATAAAATTAATGATGATTTATATGATGTAATTATTGTCAATTTTGCAAATGGTGATATG
>CANQYN010000053.1 GCA_947628105.1 uncultured Bacilli bacterium | reverse complement strand
GACTGAGAGATACATTAAAAAAAAGATGTTTAGAAAAAGGAGTTCAACTAGCTATTCCCGAATTAAAATATTGTACTGATAATGCGGCTATGATTGGAGCTGCTGGATACTATGCTTATCAATTGGGAAGAAGAGCAGATTTAACCTTAAATGCTAAAGCAACAGATGACTTGCATTAAAAAAAAACTCATTTGAGTTTTTTTATATTATTTTATCAATTAAACCATATTCTAATGCTTCTTTTGCACTTAAAAAATAATCTCTTTCGGTATCTTTTTCAATGATTTTAATATCGGTTCCTGTATTTTTAGAAAGCATATGATTTAATTTTTCTTTTAATTTTAAAATTCGTTCGGCCGCAATTTTAATTTCCGTTGCTTGCCCTTGTACACCACCGAGAGGTTGATGAATCATAATTTCACTATTAGGAAGGGCACATCTTTTTCCTTTTGTCCCACTCGATAGTAGAAAGGCTCCCATACTTGCTGCCATGCCAATACAAATAGTAGATACGTCACTTTTAATGAAATGAATGGTATCATAAATAGCCATTCCGGCAGTAACACTACCGCCTGGAGAATTAATATATAAGCTGATATCTTCATGATTGATAGAATCTAAATATAATAATTGAGCAATAACAGTATTTGCTTTGTTATCCGTTATTTCATCACTTAGAATAATAATTCGATCTTTTAACAGTCGAGAGTAAATATCATAGCTTCTTTCTCCATTACTACTTTTTTCTATGACTATTGGTATCATGATGATACTCCTTTCTAATTATATAATAGTTTTTTTTTAATAAAATATACAAAAAAATATGTGACATATTCCTTTATTTTTGATATACTTAATTATATAGAATAGAGGGATATCGATGGCTAAAAAAATTAGAATAAATTTTCGTGATATCGAAGCAAAAGAATTTGATTCTGGGACTACATTAAAAGAAATTAGTCGAGAGTTTGAACATTATTTTAATTATCCCATTTTGATTGGATTAGTAGAAAATGATTTAGTTGAATTAAATGAGCCAATAACACGTAGTAATGTCGTCGATTTTTATGATAGAAGTAGCGATGTTGGAAATGGAATCCATGGAAGAACAGCTCAATTTTTATTAACGCTTGCTGTAAAGAGACTATTTGGAGAAGAAGTAGAAGTAATGATCGAATATTCTATCGACAAAGGGTTCTATTGTGAAATTGTTGGAATAGAGATAGATAAGTCAGAAATTAAAAAATTAGAAAATGAGATGAAAAAAATATGTTCTGAAAATTTACCAATTGGTAAGGTAAGTGTTTCTCGATTGGATGCAATTAAATATTTTCAAAAGAAAAAGCAATACGACAAAGTAAGAGTATTAAAATATATTAGTAATACTTATATTAATTTATATCATGTCGATGAAACATTTGATTATTTTTATGGGAAGTTAGCTTACTCTACAAAAGATGTAGAAGATTTTAAACTAACTTATATTCGTGATAATGGTTTCGTTTTAAGTTATCCTAGTAGTTATAATCCCGAATGTACATTAGATTATGTCCATCATGAAAAGTTATTTGAAAAATTTTTAGAATACAACAATTGGGGCAGAAAAATTGGTGTTTCTAATGCCTCTGAATTAAACGAAATTGTATCGATGGGGAATTACGATAATCTCATTCGGTTATCAGAAGTATATTATAGTAATCAATTAGCTCGTATTAGTGATCATATTGCGGAAAATAGAAATATTAGAGTTGTTTTGATTGCTGGACCATCTTCTGCTGGAAAAACAACTACAGCTAGAAAATTATCTGTTTATTTACAGACACATGGATTGATTCCTCATCAAATATCGTTAGATGATTATTTTATTGATAGAGAAAAAACACCAAAATTAGAAAATGGAGAATTGGATACGGAGTCGTTAAAAGCAATTGATATTACTCTATTTAATAAACATCTAATTAAAATCTTGGATGGAGAAAAGGTAGAAATTCCAGATTATAATTTTGTTTTTGGAAAAAGAGAATATAAAGGGAAGACATTACAGTTAGAAGAAAATGGAATTATTATAATTGAGGGTCTCCATTGTCTAAACGATGAGTTAACTATGCCAATTGATAGAAATTGTAAATACAAAATTTATATCAATGCTTTAACACAAGTCAATATCGATAACCATAATCGAGTTCATACAAGTGATAATCGAAAGTTAAGAAGAATTGTTAGAGATAGCAAGTTTAGAGGATTTGGGGCAGAAAAAACATTACACATGTGGAAAACAATTCGTGAAGGAGAAGAAAAATACATATTCCCTTATCAAGATGATGCGGATGAAATTGTAAATTCTGCTTTAACTTACGAACTAGGGGTATTAAAAACTTATGTAGAGCCATTACTATTTAATGTACCAGAAACGGATCCTAGCTATCCTGAAGCGATTCGTTTAATAAATTTGCTTAGAAACTTCTTACCGATTCCAAGTGAAGAAGTTCCAAAAGATTCTGTTTTACGAGAATTTATTGGCGGTAGTAGTTTTTATAGAAAATAGAAAGAAGGAAAAAAATGATTAAAGTAGCAATTAATGGATTTGGAAGAATTGGACGTTTAGTATTTCGAATTATGGAAGAAGATGATAATTTTGAAGTAGTAGCGATCAATGATTTAACAGACGCGGAGCAACTTGCTCATTTATTAAAATATGATACGTCACATCGTTCTTACCGAGTTGATGAAATTACCTCGAAAGAAGGGGCAATTTATGTAGGAGGAAGAGAAATTAAAGTATTTTCAGAAAAAGACCCAGCTAATTTGCCATGGGGACAACTGGGAATTGATGAAGTATTCGAATGTACAGGATTGTTTACCGATAAAGAAAAAGCTTCTGCTCATATTCAAGCAGGAGCCAAAAAAGTTATTATTTCAGCGCCTGCGAAAGGAGATTTAAAAACAATTGTATATAATGTTAACCACACTATGTTAGAAGCAACTGATTCTATTATTAGTGCGGCAAGTTGTACGACAAATTGTCTTGCCCCTGTATGTAAAGTGTTAGAAGATAATTTTGGTATTGAAAAAGGTTATATGACAACGGTTCATGCTTATACAAACGATCAAACTATTTTAGATGTTGCTCATAAAAAAGGAATTTATGCAAGAAGAGGGAGAGCAGGAGCTGCTAATATTATTCCTTCCTCTACAGGAGCCGCCAAAGCGATTGGCCTAGTTATCCCAAGTTTACAAGGAAAATTAAGCGGTAGTGCATTACGAGTTCCCACTACAACAGGTTCTGTTGTTGATTTGACAGTAGAATTAAAGAAAAAAGTAACAAAAGAAGAAATAAATGAAGCATTAAAAAATGCTCAAAACGAAACATTAAAATATACGGAAGATCCAATTGTTTCTAGTGATGTCATAGGAACGCACTATGGTTCTTTAGTAGATGGTCTTTTGACAGAAGTACTTGAGGTAGAAGACAGGCAATTAGTTAAAGTAATTGCTTGGTATGATAATGAAATGGGATATAGTGCACAAATGGTTCGTACGGCAGCTTATTTAATGAAATAAAGAAAAAATAAAAACAGATAAAATGAATATCTTTCTCAATTCACAATATCTGTTTTTTATTTTCTTTTATTTTTAAAAATTTAATATTTGTGAAGTCATTAAAATTATAGTAAATTACTTGTGAAAGAAGATAGAAAGGAGATGAATATGGCAAAACAAATTTCCAAAGAAGCAGAAATTTGGGAAAAAATATTGACGACAGGTGATATTCATGAGTTAGAAATTTTATTAGATTTAGTGATTAAAGATGAAGATTCCAAACAGATTTTTTTACAAAAAGTAAAAGAGCTAGATCAACAAGTTCAAATAGAAAATAAAGTAAAAATTAATGTAGAACTACAAAAAGAACAATAACGTTCTTTTTTTGTAATAGAATAAGCTATCGAGATAGTAAAATAAAACAGGGGGCGAAATATGTTAAAAAAGATATTAAAATATTTATTTAGTGATTTTTATCTTTTTACAGCTGCTTATTCGAATAATATTTTTCCAGATCCTTTATCGAAAGAAGAAGAAGATAATTATCTAGAAAAAATGAAATTAGGAGATAAAGAAGCACGTGATAAGCTAATTGAGCATAATCTAAGATTAGTAGCTCATATTGTAAAAAAATACGATCATAATAAAGAAGATATCGATGATCTAATTAGTATTGGAACAATTGGTTTAATTAAAGGTGTAGATAGCTATTCGAAGAAAAAGGGTACAAAAATTACTACTTATTGTGCTAGATGTATCGAAAATGAAATATTAATGTATTTTCGAAGCGATAAAAAAAATAGTAAAAATGTTAGTTTAAACGAACCAGTAGGATATGATAAAGATGGAAATGAAATTACCTTTTTAGATATTTTAAAAACTCCAAAACCAGATTTTGCTTTAGATTTACATACAAAAGATAATATTCATCAACTAAAAGATTATTTTAATGTGTTAAATGAACGAGAAAAAAATATTATTATAAAAAGATATGGTTTGAATAATGGAAAAGAGTATACTCAAAAAGAAATAGCAAAAGAATTAAATATATCGAGAAGCTATGTATCGCGTATTGAAAAAAGGGCACTTACAAAAATGTTGCGAGAATTTATCAAAAATAAAAATCATACAAACTAATTTTTCATAAAAATATGTTGCAAAAATGAAAGATGTATATTATAATGTAGCATAGTTATTTAGGAGATATTTATGGCAAAGATATACGTATTAAGCACTTTAGTAAATAAAAGAGAAAACCAAGAAATAACGAATAAAGAAAAAGCAATTAAAGTGGATAACAAAATCATTTTTAAAGAAAATGGTATAAAAGTGGAAATCGTGATGAAAAAGAATGCTATTTATATGAAACGAATAACAGAAGAAGGAATTTATGAATTTAATTTTCAAAAAAAAGATTCTTATTGCGATTGTTATGTTCCCTCTTTAAATCAGAAATTTCGTTTTATGATAAAGTTACACGATTTAAAAATAACAAAACAAGAATTTCAAATCGATTATGAGTTAGAAGAAAATCAATTTCATATGAAGGTAAAATTAGAGGAGATAGTATGATAATAGAATTGTTAAATCAAAAATTAGAAACCGTATTAAAAAAATTAAAGTATGAAAATCATAACTTTAAAATAATCCCATCAAATCGAGAAGATTTATGTGATTATCAATTTGATGGTTGCTTTTCTTTAGCCAAACTACTTCATCAATCTCCTATTGAAATAGGCGAAAAAATAGTTCAAGCTTTTTACGAATTACCTGATTTTAATGATCTTTTTGAAAAAGTAGAATTAGTAAAACCTGGATTTATTAACTTCGTCATTAGTGAATCGTTGATTAATCAATTTTTACAAAGAATGGATACGATGGCATTTCTCGGAATAGAAAGACCGAAAAAAGTATCTACTTTTGTTCTCGATTATGGTGGACCTAATATTGCTAAGCCCCTTCATGTAGGACATATGAGAACAGCTATTGTAGGAGAGGCGATAAAAAGAATTATTCAATATATGGGTCATAAAACGATTGCCGATGTTCATCTTGGTGATTATGGACTTCAAATAGGTCAAGTGATATATGGAATAAAGCAAGATGGAATATCGTTGGAACGCGTAGATTTAGCTTATTTAGAAAAAACGTATCCTCGGATTAGTGCTCTTTGTAAGGAAAACGAAGAAATCAAACAACAATGTTCGGAAATTACAAGGAAATTACAAGAAGGAGATTTCGAATATCAAAAACTATGGAAAAAAATATGTGAATTATCACTAGCAGATATTAAAAGGTTATATCGTTATTTGGATGTTTCTTTCGATGTTTGGTATGGGGAAAGTGATTCATATCAATATATTCATAAAGTAGAAGATATTTTAAATCAAAAACATTTATTAGAAGAAAGTGAAGGGGCTAAAATTGTTAAGGTAAATCAAGAAGAAGATAAAAAAGATTTACCACCTTTTCTCTTTCAATCAAGTAATCAAACATATCTTTATGGGACTACTGATTTAGCAACTATCTATCAAAGAGAAAAAGATAATCATCCTGATTTTATTTTATATGTTGTTGATAATCGACAAGCGCTTCATTTCAAACAAGTATTTCGAGTTGCTAAAAAAGCGGATATCACACATAGCCAATTGGAATTTTTAGGATATGGTACAGTTAATGGAATGGATGGCAAACCTTATAAAACGAGAAAAGGGGATGCTCCTAAATTAGATTCTTTGTTCCAACAAGTAAAAGAAATTTTTAAAAATAAAAAAGAAAGTAATCAAACAATGTCAGAAGAGGATCAAGATAAGATTGTAAATGCCATATTGAAATTTGCCGATTTGCAAAATAGTCGGGAAAAAGATTATATCTTTGATATATCTAAATTTTCAGAAGTTGTTGGGAAGACGGGACCTTATATTTTATATACGTATTTGAGAATTAATAAAATAATAAAAGAAAATACGTATAAAAAAATATTAACAGGACACATATATAATAATTATGATAGAAATTTACGTATAAAATTAATTGCTTTATCGACTTCTTTACAACAGGCTTTTGAATATCGTATGCCTCATTATGTGGCCGATTATATTTATGAATTATGTGTTGCGATGAATACATTCTATCAAAATAATCATATTCATACATTAGAAGACGAAAATCAAAAAAATATGTGGCTTTCTTTATTAGAGCTATCCAATAAGGTATTAAAAGAGATGCTAAATTTATTAATGATAGATGTGCCAACATCTATGTAGAAATATAGGAGGAATGTTTATGAATTTAAAAGATATACCAATGGAAGAGTTAGAATTAATGTCATATACAGACCTAACTTATTTAATTTTAAAAGAGGCAAATAAGGCTATGACTACGGCCGATATCTTTAAA
>CANQYN010000052.1 GCA_947628105.1 uncultured Bacilli bacterium | reverse complement strand
GACAACAACAACGAACGAGTATTGGTCGAGCTTTGATTACGAAACCAACTATTGTTTTAGCAGATGAACCGACGGGAAATTTAGATTCTAAATCTAGTGATGAAATTGTTGCCCTTTTGAAAAAAACCAATAAGGAATTAAAACAAACGATTATTATGATTACTCATAATATGGAAATTGCTTCTTGTTGTGATCGTATTATTAAGTTAGAAGATGGAAAAGTTGTCGAAGAGGTGTAAAAGATGAAACTGTTAAATAAACTTACTCTAAAAAATTTAAAACTGAATAAGAAAAGAACCATAGTAACCATTATGGGAATTATTTTATCTGTTTCTTTATTGACTGCAGTATCTTCTCTTTATGCTAGTGCGATTTCTTCTTTAATTCACTATGAAACGTATGAAAAAGGGGATTTTCATGTCGCTTTTTATGATGTCCCTATCACAGATCTTCCTATTTTTCAAAATAATCGTGAAATTGAGGATATTTATATTACTCAAAATATTGGATATGCAAGGTTAAAAGATTCTAAAAACGAAAATAAACCCTATGCTTTTATTAAAGCGTTTGATTCTAATTCTCTTTCTCATTTATCGATTAGATTAAAAGAAGGAAGATTACCGAAAAATGAACAAGAGATTGCTATTCCTACTCATTTAAAGACAAACGGAAGAATTGAATGGAAAGTAGGAGATGAAATAACTTTACAAGTAGGAAAAAGAGTAGATCAAAATCAAGAGTTAACTCAATTGAATAGCTATCTTGATTCTGAGGAAGAAAAAATTATCGATACCAAGGAAAAGAAATATAAAATAGTAGGAATCATAGAACGACCAGCAAGCAATATAGAAAGCTATGAAGCCCCTGGGTATACTTTTATTACTTATTTGAAACAACGTATGCCTTGGGTTGATGTTTATGCTAAATACACATCAAAAGGGGTAAAAAATTATATTCCACTGACTTCTTCTTTATTAGAAATCGATAAAGATTTATATGAAAAGTCAGTTTCTTCAGATAAAAATTTAACAAAAGAAGATTATGATAAAGTTCTTCAAGAATTAGAAAAAGCCAGATATCGTTATACCGAAAACGAATATCTAATTGCTTTACAGACGAATCCTTTAAAAAATGCTTTTGGAATAGAATTTTTTATCGTTATTCTCTTTGTTTGTTTTATCATCATATTTACTTCGGTCTTTTGTATTAAAAATAGTTTTGATATTTCAATTACTGAAAAAATACGACAATATGGAATGTTGCGAAGTATCGGGGCAACGAAACGGCAAATTAGAAAAAATGTCTTTTATGAGGCGACAATATTAGGCATGATTGGAATCCCTTTGGGAATTTTAAGTGGACTTTTGGCTTCTTTTATTTTAGTGATAGTATGTAATTATTATCTTTCAGCTTCTGTGACGTTAAATCTATACTTTCAATTTTCTATTTTTCCTATTCTCTTTGCTATTGCATTAGGAATTGTGACTATTTATTTTTCAGCTTTGAAAAGTGCTAGAAGAGCTTCTAAAATAACTCCAATTGAATCAATTCGAAATAGTGCAGACATAAAAATAAAATCGCAAAAAATAAAAAGTTTAAAATTAATTCATAAATTTTTTGGAATAGGAGGAGATATTTCTTATAAAAATTTAAAAAGAAATAAAAAGAAATATCGTACGACTGTTATTTCC
Source organism: uncultured Bacilli bacterium (assembly GCA_947628105.1). Classification (GTDB taxonomy): domain Bacteria; phylum Bacillota_I; class Bacilli_A; order RF39; family UBA660; genus CANQYN01. Next base: position 5,273 of record CANQYN010000052.1, on the reverse strand, counting down.
ATTGTAGTATCTGTCTTTATTTTTATTGCACTCTCTTCTTTTATGAACCTTTCTTTTCTGTTTTTGAAAGATGAGATGGCAGTTAAAGATTATAATCTTTTTCTTCGAACTTCTTATGATAATAAAAAGGAAGATGAGATTGAAAAAATTGTTCATTTAGATGAAATAGATAATTATGCAATCTACCGTTTCTTTGAGTTGCAAGTACCTAACGTTGTTTATCATAAGGAATGGAAAAAAATCAATGATATAAAGGAGAAGGATACTTCTTTACAAATAGCGGTAATCAATCGTGAGCAATATCAAAGATATGTAACTAAGTTAGGACTTGATTATCAAAAAGTAAAAGAAAAAGGGATTTTAGTTGATACTGTTAAGTTTAATCAAACGATTAATGGAAAAGTAAATAAATATAAAATGCGTCAATATGACTATCAAAAAGGAGATAAGATAGCAGGGAAAATAAATAATGGCACAAAAAATCTTACTATTGATATTGGGGCTATCAGTAGAGACCTTCCTTTTGGATTAAAGGAAAAAGAAGGAACTATAGTAATATTAGTGGTAAATGAAGATTATTTTCATCACTATACTGATAGTGGCGATATTACTATTTATTATCGTTCAAAACAGGTTGATAAATTACAAAAAGATATTGAAGAAGAATTAAAAAATAACGAATATTACATTGATAATATCGAAGAATCAGCAAGAATAATGCGTAATTTATTTACTCTTATTGGAATCTTTTTATACGGATTTATCATCGTTATTTCATTGATTGGAATTACTAATATTTTTAATACTATTACTACGAATATGGAACTTCGACGACAAGAATTTGCTATGCTAAAGTCAATCGGAATGACAAAATATGAATTTCAACGAATGATACGTTTAGAAAGTATTTTTATGGGAATAAAATCATTGTTGTTTGGCTTGCCAATAGGAATTTTATTATCTTATTTTATTCATACTAAATTGGCAAGAGAAGGGGAATGTTTTCACTTCCCTTATGTCGCAGTATTTATTTCGATTATCGCTGTGTTTTTATTAATCACGTTGATTATGAATTATTTGATTCATAAAATTAATAAACAAAATACGATAGATACCATTCGAAATGAAAACATTTAAAGGGTGACTAGCCCTTTTTATATGGTATAATAAAAAGAACAGGTGACTGGATATGAAAGTTTTATTAATTGAGGATAACTCTTCTATTATAAAAGGATTAACATATTCTTTTCAGCAAAATAATTATCAGATAATAGCAGTAAAGACATTATGTGAAGCGAGATGTTATTTAGAAAAGCACACAGATATATCTTTGATTATATTAGATATAATTTTGCCTGATGGAAATGGATTTTATTTTTATAAAGAAGCGATTTTAGATAAAAAAATACCTACCATATTTTTAACAGCAAAAGATGAAGAAGATGAAATTGTAAAAGGTCTTACTATGGGAGCGGAAGATTATGTAACAAAACCTTTTAGTACAAAAGAATTATTAGCTAGAGTCAATAAAATAAGTTCTCGTGCCCAAAAAAATTCATTGATTAAAATTAAAGATATTTGTTTTGATATGGATAAGATGTCGATTACCAAAAATGATAGGATAATTGAATTTACTGCATTAGAATTAAATATTTTATATTTGTTATTTTTAAATCGAAATAAGGTCGTTAGTAGAGGAATGATTTTAGATAAAATATGGGAAGTAACAGGAAACGATGTGGATGATCATACGGTAACAGTTTATTTAAAGAGAATTCGAGAAAAATTAGGATCTGATATTATTACAACAATAAAAGGAATGGGGTATCGCATTGATGACGAAAGATAAAATAAAGAGAAATTTCTTTCTTTTTCTTCTTCTATTCCTTGTTCTTTTTTTCTTCTTTTGGTTAAGTAATGAGTATGAATATTATCATTATATTCAAAATTATAATCATAAAGTAGCGAGCTTAGTTCAAGGAATCAAAGAAAAATATCCTCTTGTCACAGAAGAGGAGATAATGGAAAACTTAAATCAGGTAAAAGAAGAATTTCCTTTTGATAAATATGGCATCGATATAAAAAAAGATAGTATTCTGTTAGAAAATGAAAAAGACCATATTGCTTTTTCTAACTTTTACTTTTTCTTTTTTACTGTAATCTTTTTGTTCCTTTTCTTTCTTTTCTTACGATATCAGGTTAGTATGAAAAGACAAATCGATGATATTGTTCGGTATATAAAAGCGATTAATCGAAAAAATTATCAGTTACATATCGATTCTATTTCAGAAGATGAATTGTCAATTTTAAAAAATGAAATTTATAAAACGACAGTGATGTTAAAAGAAAGTGCGGAAAATTCTAAAAAGGCAAAAAAAGAATTAAAAAAATCATTAGAAGATATTTCTCATCAATTAAAAACACCTCTTACTTCTATTTTAATTACGTTAGATAATTTAATCGATCATCCTGATATGGAAAAGAAATTACAAGAAGAGTTTATTCGCGATATGAAAAGAGAAGTAGGGAACATCAACTTTTTTGTTCAAGAAATTTTAAAATTATCCAAGTTTGATTCAAATACGATTCATTTTATCAAGAAGAAGAATAATATAGAACAAATCATTGAAAAAGCAGTACAAAACGTTTCTACTTTGTGTGATTTAAAGAATATAAAAATCGATATTAAAAAAGAAAAAACGGAACCAATTTTATGTGATGAGCGTTGGCAAATCGAAGCTTTGACTAATATTTTAAAAAATGGGATTGACCATTCAGAAAAAAATAGTAAAATAAAGGTACAATGTGAACAAAATAAAGTGTATACTAAAGTGAGGATTCAAGATTTTGGGAACGGAATTCATGAAAAAGATTTACCTCATATATTTGAACGATTTTATCATGGAGAAAAAACGGATAAAAATAGTTTTGGAATAGGGCTTGCTTTGGCCAAGGCGATTATTGAAGAAGACAATGGAGTAATTTATGTAAAGTCAACTTCTTCAGGAACTACTTTTGAAATAACATATTATCAATTATAAGGAAGGAAGTTATTGTCGTGAAAAAATGGTATCATGATTATATTGAAAAAGATCATTCATTTGATCGAAAAACAATGTTAGGAGTATTTTGCCTCATCATTGTTTTGTCGGGGATTTTTGGATTTTTATATGAGTTTATTTCCTATTATTTCAATAGTGGAATGAAAGAATTTTATTGGCGCGGTGGAAATTTTTTACCATGGATTAATATTTATGCCATTGGCTCTATTGGTATTTATTTTTTGACTTATTCTCAGAGAAAAAAACCACTTACAGTATTTTTTAAAAGTTTTTTCTTTTGCGGGTTATTAGAATATTTATCTGGACTAGGTATGTATATTATTGGCGATGGATTTCGTTGTTGGGATTATAATACCGAAATTTTAAATTTTGGAAATATTGGTGGATTTATCTGTTTAAGAAGTGTCTTATTTTTTGGCTTTTCTAGTTTACTATTAATTTATTTGATGGTGCCTCTTTGTTTTTTCTTCGCTCAAAAGGCAAATAAAAAAGTATTTATTACTATTAGTGTTTTGTTATGTTCCATCTTTTTATTGGATGAATTATATAATTTATTTTTTGCGAGAGTATTACATTTAAAAAGAGCTTCTGACATTTATAAAAAAATCGGTTTTCATTATATGAAATTTAAATCATAAAAAAAGGAGTTCTTTTTTTGGAAAACCGATAATGTCAACCAAATGTAAAATTAAAATAAAATCATAAATTATATTGAAAAATATGTTATCTCATGATATAGTAAAATTAACTTAGTAACATATCGCAATTAATAATATTCAATCTACGAATGTTTATTGATTATTATTTCTTATCATATTTTATTATATGAACACGCTGAATGAATGCCTGTTAGGTCTTATTGTTATTAGGTATATGGCCATATGGAGAAAGAAAACTCTAAAATAAGCTTCTTTAGTTCGACTAAGCTAAAGTTGATTCAAAACTAAAAATAACGTCTTGTCAACGTTATTTTTTTTGTGTTATACAAAAGGCTATTGCATAGTCATGATCATATGAAAGCGAAAGTTCAATTAAAATATCGTCAGGAAGAATGACGACTGGTTTTCCATCTTCATCTTTTAAAATTTCAATATCTTTAAAATCATATTTTAAGTTTGTCGCTTTCATAATTGCTTCTTTTCCAGAAAAACGAGTCGCATAAAAATAAAGAGGGTTTTGATAAGTGGCCGCTAAAGCGATTTCGTTAGGAGTATAAATGCTTTGAAGAAAAGATTTTTTTTTCATTTTTTCCTTTAATCGGGGGATATATAAAACGTCACTTCCTATTTTCATTTTTATCACCGTTTTAAGTATACCATGTATTTTTATGAAAGAAAAATATTTTTCTTTTCTTTCCTATTAATTGATGATATAATACAATTAGAATAGGAGGATTATATGAAAGAAGAAATTTTAAAGAAGTTAATTGAAAAGACAGCAAGAATTTTAAAAGTAGATGAATCTACTTTGTCGGGAAGTACCAATATAAAGACAGACATTAACTTAAAAAGTCTTGAGATGGCAGGTATTATATCAGAATTAGAAGAAGAATATGATTGCTATATCAAATACACGGAATTAATGCATGCTAATACGATTGAAGAAGCTGCTAGTATTATTGCTAGTCAAGTAGAATAAAGAGAGGGAATTATGAAGGAAGAAAAACCAAAAATTGAAAATGAATTATCTTTACCAAAAGAAATGCCTAAAAGAGATGAAAAAATTGTTAATATTACTTATCCAGATGGAAGTAATTGTGATGTTATTTTTACGAAATTAACACAACCAATTCCAAAAGAGGAATTTTTAAAAGTGCCTCGTGAAGAAGCGATGAATTATTGTATTGAAGTACCAATAAATACTACTCAATACTATGTGGATGATGAAGAAAAAATTTTATGTCTTCAAGATCAACCAGTTAAAATGCGTGATGGTGTTACTATTTATGCCGATATTTATTTACCTAAAGAAGCATTAAAAGATCCTATTCCATTGATTATTAGTTGGTCTTTCTTTGGAAAACAACCATGGCATCAACCAGTTCAAATATTTAGACCAATGGGAGTTCCAACTGGGGCAGTATCAAATGTTTGTAAATTTGAATCATCTGATCCATTATATTGGTGTTATCAAGGATATGCCGTTGCGAACGTTGATCCAAGAGGAATTGGAAATTCAGAAGGAGATCAACAGCAATTTGGAACACAAGAG
>CANQYN010000051.1 GCA_947628105.1 uncultured Bacilli bacterium | reverse complement strand
CTGGAGCGGATGAGGAGAATCGAACTCCCGTAGTTAGCTTGGAAGGCTAAGGTTCTACCATTAAACTACATCCGCAATTTATAAGACACTTCTAATTATACTAGATTTTAAAAATAAGTCAATAACTTTTTGAGAAAAAGTGAGAAATGTTTCTTATAATCTTTTACTTTCATTTTACGTAATAAAAATAATAATATACTATATAATTTGTAAAAAGGGATAATTTATAGTATAATAAAGTCGTTGAAAGGAGTAAGTTTATGGATTTTATAAAAAGTCATAAATTAATCAGTGGGTTGGCGGCTATATTGATTATATTTATCGTAGGGGGAATTATTTTAATTTCAATTGTTACTAGAATTAATGGGAGTAAATATGGTGATCGTTTAAAAGGAATCGAAAACGTTAAAATAGATAGTAGTACTCAATCGCAGATTGAATCAGAATTAGGAAATTTTGATAAAGTAGAAAAAGCGGAGTATATATTACATGGTAGATTAATTAATATCATTTTACATGTAGATAAAGATTTAAAATTAAGTAAAGCAAAAGAATATGGAAAAAAAGCATTAGAATTTTTTAAAGAAGATGAATTAAAATATTACGATGTACAAATTTTAGTTGTTTGTGGGGAAGAAAATAAAACGTATCCAGCTATCGGATATAAGCATAAAACAAGTAAAAAATTATATTGGACCAACAAAAGTACAAAATAGGAAAGGAATGAAATAATGAACAAGAAAAAATTAAGTATTATCGTTATTATCGGACTCCTGGCAATTGCTATTGGATCTGTCATTTATTATTATTTTATTCATGAAAGTGAAAATTCCACATTGACAATTGCGGAAAATCAATGGATAGAAAATCATAAAAATAATGTTATCGATATTTCTATTGTGACTGATATTCCTGTTTTTAGTGTCGATGGAGAAGGGGTTATTTTTGATTTTTTAAATGATTTAGAAAAAGATACGGGGCTTTCTTTTAATCGTTTATCTTATAGTTTTAACAATAAAGCAGAATCAGATTATTATTTTGCTATTACAGATGAAAAAACAAGTGATGATGTTGTTTTATATCATGGAAATTATGTAATCGTTACTAAAACAAATAAAAAATATACCAATTTAGAAGATATAGAAAAAATGACATTAGGTACGTTAGAAAAAGATTTAGAAAAAGGAAATCAATATTTAAAAGCAAATACAGGTTTTAAATTTAAAACTTATAAGACATTAAAAGAATTAATAAAGGCCGTAAATAATAATTTAGTCACAGGAATCGTATTACCAAAAATTTTATATTTAAATACGATCGGAACTCATTCTGATTTAAATATAAGCTATAACATTACAGAGATGCCTAGTAATATTGTTCTTCATTTAGGAGATAATAAAAAATTAAATAATATTATTAAAAAGTATCATAAAAAATGGAATAAAGAAGATTATGAAGATTCTTATCATGATAGTTTTTCTAATTATTATTTTACTAAAAATGAAATTTATGAAAATGATCAAATTGCTTTTAAAAGTAAACGTTATATGTATGGATTTATTCAAAATCCGCCATTTGATGCTTTAAATGCTGGTAGATTAGTGGGAACTAATAAAGAAATATTACAAGAGTTTGCTCATCTTTCTGGAATTGAAATAAATTATCAAGAGTATAAAAATATGGCAGAATTAATCGATGACTTTAATAAAGATAAAATTGACATTTTTATGAATCTTGCTTCTCAAAAACAATATGAGTTAGAATATTATGAAACAGTTGATGTATATGACCCACAAATATATATTATTTCAAAATCTGATAATGACGTTATTATCAATTCACTATCTTCTTTAGTAGGCAAAAAAGTTTCTACGATTAAAGATAGTAAAATACTAAATTCATTAAGTGGTTATGATATTTCGATAGAAACTTTTAATAATTTACCTCATCTATTAGAAAAAGCTCAAAAAGATAGTGTTATTGTTCTTGATCGAAAAAGTTATGAAACTTATATGAACGATCGATTAAAAGATTATAAAATCGATTATATGTATAAATTAGATGATGGATATAATTTTGTTATTCGAAAAAATAAAGAAAATAAAGTATTAGAAGATTACTTTAACTTCTATTTATCTTATATCAACGAAAAAGAAATAACAATCGATAATAATACTTTTAAAACAACAGGAAAAAATATGATAGTACTATATATATTAGCAGGTATTTTATCCATTGGTCTTATTATTTTAATTGGAATAACATTAAAAAAACATAAAAAGAAGAAAAAAGTAAGTGATATTTCAAAAGAAGAAAAAATACGGTATATCGATGATTTAACTTCTTTAAAAAATCGTCGATATTTGAATGAGACGATGCAAACATGGGATGATAGTGAAATTTATCCACAAACGATTATTATTATCGACTTAAATAATTTGGCTTATATTAATGATAATTACGGTCATGAAGAAGGAGATAAAACAATCGTAGAAGCTGCCAATGTATTAATTACGAATCAACTAGAAAATAGTGAAATAGTTCGAACAGATGGAAATGAATTTTTAATTTATTTAGTTGGATATGATGAAAAACAAATCATTTCTTATATTCGAAAATTAAATAAAGAATTAAAAGATTTATCTCATGGATTTGGAGCCGCAACAGGATATAGCATGATTACCGATGAAATAAAGACAATCGATGATGCTATTAATGAAGCAACTTTAGATATGAAAAGTAATAAAGAAGAAGGATAGGAATTATTCCTATCCTTTTTGTTTGCTTTTTCGAAAGAAAGAAAGTATAATAAATATGGTGATGATATGAAAAAGGCACAAAAACATATCAAAAAGGTTTTTAGTTTTTCTAAAAAAACAAAGGAAAAATTAAAGACAAGAGCAATGGAATTTATTCATACATTTATTAAAATTACAAGACGTCCAGATATGAGAATTCTGCCTGGAAATTTGGCGTTTTTTCTAATTTTATCAATTCCACCTTTACTTACTTTATTAGGATTATTTTGTTCTTTATTTTCTTCTCATTTAATTGAATTAATTGAAAATTTAGGAGGAATTTTACCGAAAGAAATTCAATCGATTTTTTTCTACTTTTTGACAGCGAATCAATCGACAGGTACAACTTTTATATATCTTCTTATCGGTTTCCTTATGGCTTCCAATGGAGCTCATTCTATCATTGTGTTAGAAAACACTTTATATGAAGTAGATTGCCATACTTTTATCAAAAGAAGAATCAAATCATTTTTATTTACGGTTCTTTTACTACTATTGTTTTTGTTTTCTTTAATTTTTGTCGTATATGGGAATCGAATTTTAAAATCTATTTTATCGTTATCAGTGTTTTCTCATGTTTATCCTACCATTTATCCTGCTTTTTTAATGTTAAAGTGGCCAATTGCTTTTCTTGTTGCTTTCTTTTTAGTCAAATTTATTTATCGTTTTGCGTTGGATATTCATCTTCCAAGAAGAAGAACTTCTTATGGAGCTCTTTTTACGACGTTAGGAATTGGCTTAGTAACCAGTATTTATTCTTATTATGTTAATCATTTAGCTCATTATGATATTTTTTATGGGAGTTTATCAAATTTAATTGTATTAATGGTATGGATTTATTTTGTATCTTATATTTTCACTTGTGGGATTGCTATTAATATTAGTCATTATGGAAAAAATATTGAATAGAATAGAAGAAAATTTCCATATTATAATTGTACATTATATTACCGATGTACTATGCAGACTACGCTAGTACCTTACGATAGTTTTACTGTGAACTAACAAGTATTAATGAATGGTAATGAATGCACAACTTAAAAAATAGAATACTTTTTGTATTCTATTTTTTATTAAGCAGCTGGCTCTACAACTTCTGTATTTTTTGCATCAGATGCTTTTTTATTTAATGTTCTTATTTCTCTGGTACTTAAGATAACGGTTTTTCCATTATTTAATTTTACTTTTTGTAAATTTGGTTTTTGAGTATGTCTAATTTTTCGATTAGAATGAGATACTCGATTTCCAAATAAACTGCTTTTACTAGTCATTTTTTTTGCCATACTATGCCTCCTTCTTAAAGTTTTTCTTGCCATATAACTTTATCATATTCTGGAAAAGAAGTCAATTATTTCCTATTAAATATAGTCAAAAAATAAAAATTATAGTAAAATAAAATTAGGAGGTAAGCGCTATGGAAAAGGTCCCTTTATATATAAAAACAGAAAATTGTCTTTTAAATAGTATGATTCGAATTAATGAATTAGTAAAAAAAGCTAAGACATTACAGATGAAAGCGCTTACTATTACTGATTCTAATCTTTTTGGTGCTCGGGAATTTTATTTAGCTTGTAAAAAGAATGATATTAAACCAATTATTGGATTAGAGATGAAAGTGGATTCTTTTCTGATAATAGTATATGCCAAAAATAAAATAGGGTATCATCATTTAATAAAATTATCTACGATTCAATCCCAAAGAGAATTAACAAAAAAAGATTTAGTTTCTTTTAGTAGTGATTTGATCGCTATCGTACCATATCATAGTAGAGAATTATATTTTGAATTAAATAAAATTTATAAAGATATCTTTTTAGGGTATTCTACGTTAGAACAAAGAGATGTCTGTCGAGAAATTGATGAAAAACATTTGATTTACTTGAAAGAAATACTTTATTTAGAAAAAGAAGATTATCAATATTTAAACTATCTTTATGCAATCGAACATTTAAAGATTGTAGAAGATATTGGAAAGAGAGGACATGAATTAAAATTAATTGACAATATCGACGAAAAAAATAATCATTATATTTTCAATCAATGTAATTTTATTTGGGAAGAAGAACAAAATTTACTTCCCGTCTATCCTTGTCCAAATGGTTATCAAAAAGAAGAATATTTACGCTATTTATGTAAGGAAGGATTAAAAGAACGATTTGGTCAAAAAGTTCCTAAAATTTATATTGAACGATTAAAATATGAATTAAATGTCATTCATAAAATGGGCTTTGATAATTATTTTTTAGTCGTATGGGACTATGTGAATTATGCGAAAAAAAATGATATTTTAGTAGGGCCTGGTCGGGGGAGTGCGGCTGGTTCACTCGTATCTTATTGTCTAAAAATCACTGATATCGATCCGATTCGATATAATCTTTTGTTTGAACGTTTCTTAAATCCAGAACGTATTACCATGCCAGATATCGATATCGATTTTGAAAATACAAGAAGAGATGAAGTGATCGATTATTGTATTGAAAAATATGGTTCTAAAAAAGTAGCAGGAATTATTACGTTTGGAACTTTAGGCGCAAAACAAGTGATTCGTGATGTGGCTCGAGCGAAAGATATCGATAATAAAACGGTCGATCAATTATGTCGTTTGTTAGATTCTCGTCTTTCATTAAAAGAAAATTATCAACAAAATAAAAATGTGTCTCAAATGATTGAAAGTGATCATGAAATAAAAGAGTTATATCGAGTTGCCTCTAAATTAGAAGGATTAAAACGTCATACTAGTATTCATGCGGCAGGAATTGTAATGTGCAATAAAGACTTAGATGAAGTGATTCCTCTATATCATACACAGTCGATGTATTTAACTGGTTATTCAATGGAATTTTTAGAAGACTTAGGACTTTTAAAAATGGATTTTTTAGCTCTTAAAAATTTAACGTTAATCGATCATGTATTACAAGATTTAAAAAAAGATGGAATTTCTCTATCGTTAAATAAAATTTCGTTTCATGATGAAAAAACTTTATCTATTTTTAAAGAGGTGAATACCGTAGGAATTTTTCAATTTGAATCGACAGGTATGAAAAATTTTTTACGTAAATTAAAGCCAAATTCTTTTGAAGATATTATTGCGGCATTGGCTTTATATCGTCCTGGTCCTATGGGAAATATCGATACGTATATTCGAAGAAAACAAGGGAAAGAAAAAATAAATTATTATCATCCTAATCTAGAAAGTATTTTAAAACCTACTTATGGAATTTTGATTTATCAAGAACAGATTATGCAAGTTGCCAACGTGATGGCTTCCTATTCGTTAGGAGAAGCCGACGTATTACGAAGAGCGATGAGTAAGAAAAAAGAGGAAGTTCTTTTAAAAGAAAGAGAAAAATTTATTCAACGTTCCATCCGAAATGGATATAGTGAAAAAGTAAGCACCGAAGTATATGAATTAATTTTGAAATTCGCATCTTATGGCTTTAATCGTGCTCATTCTGTTGCCTATTCTGTTATTTCTTATCAAATGGCTTATTTAAAAGCACATTATCCGCTTTATTTTATGAAAAATATGCTTACTAATGTCATTGGTGCGGGAAATATGACAAAAAGTTATATTTATGAATGTAAATTAAACCATATTGCTATTTTAAAGCCAAATATTAATCAAAGTGAAAAAAATTATAAGATTACCCCACAAGGAATTGTCTTTGCTTTATGTAATATTAAAAATGTTGGAAATCAGGCGGCCGATACTATTATAGAAGAAAGAAAAAAGGGGCCTTATATAGATATTTATAATTTTATTTCTCGTACTTACTCCAAAGCGATTAATAGACAAACTTTAGTTAGTTTAATTTATGCTGGATGTTTTGATTCTTTTGGGGTAAATCGGCATACTTTGATAGAAAATTTAGATGTTATTTTAAACTATGCGGAAGTAATTACTTATCTCGATGAAGAATCGACGTTAAAACCAGTATTAGAAAGCTATGAAGAATATTCTAAAAGTGAATTATTGGCCCATGAAAAAGAAGTGTTTGGATTTTATTTGACCAATCATCCTGTTACGGAATATCGAGCTAAAAGAAATATTGATTTGTCCATTTATGAAGTAGAAAAATATTTTGATCAATTTATCGATATTGTTGTCAGCATTAAAGAAATAAAAAAGATTAAAACAAAAAAAGAAGAAACGATGTGTTTTGTTGAGGGAGAAGATGAAGAAGGAAGTATCGATATGGTTCTTTTCCCAATCCAATATGAAGAATATTCTATGATTAAAATAGGAGATATTATAAAAGTACATGCCCATGTAGAAAAAAGATTCGATAAATTACAACTTGTCATTAAA
>CANQYN010000050.1 GCA_947628105.1 uncultured Bacilli bacterium | reverse complement strand
CCAATAGGAAAAAGACGAATAGAATAGTCGGTCTCATCCCCTTTTCTTTTCCAAGAAAATATTTTAGGACCCATACCAAGAGAAAATTCGTATACATAAACACCGTATTTTTTAGCAAAAAGAAAGTGACCTAATTCATGAATAAAGATAGTGACGCCTAATATTAAAATAAAATAAATAATTGTCATAGTAACCTCCTAAAGTAATGTGATAAAGAAAGTAAATGCGATTACAGTAAATAAAATACTATCAAATCTATCTAAAATTCCTCCATGTCCTGGCATGATATGAGAAAAATCTTTTTTCTTATAATAACGTTTTATCGCCGAAAAACATAAATCTCCAAATTGACTAATAATCGATAAAAAGCAACTTATTAATAAGATTAATAAAAGTGGGATAGTAGAAGAAATTACAGTTTGAAAAAACATCGTCGATAAAATGGTACTCATCATTAACCCGATAAAACTACCTTCCCATGTTTTGGCAGGAGAAATGCGAGGTAATAATTTATGTTTTCCAATTAAACTTCCTCCTAAATAAGCAAATACATCACTAGCAATCGTAATGATAAATAAATAAATAATATAATTTAAACTAATGTTTCGAATTAAAATAAGTAACAAAAAACTAACGCCAATAAAGAAGACTCCGCCAATTAAATAAAAGGCATCATTAATACTATAGACGTTGGAATCTTGATATAAAATAGTTGGCATTAAAAGAAGCAAAAATAAACCACTTATAATTCGAAAATCGATCATAAATATTTTGGGATCAATCGAAATTGATGAAAATATAATAAGGGTAAGAGCAATATAACAAATATAAGAAATAAAAAGTGGGACTTGTTTCTTACTACCTTTGATTGTTAAGAATTCTTTTAATCCTAAAACACTAAGTATATAAATCGCTACTGCATAAGGAAAACCTCCTATTATAAAAAAGGGAACTAAAATAATAAGTGCGATAATTGCACTAATAATACGTTGTTTCATAATATCATTCCTATCTTTTACTATTATAATATATTTTACACTTTTATTCAATATATTTAATTATATTATAAGTAAATATGAGATTTGACTAATGATATAATATTTACTATAATGGTAAAGGTTAGGAGAGTTGAAAATGAATGCAATCGTAGATGCAATAATACATTTATTTAGTGGAATTACAGGAAGTACCATGGGAAAACAAATTACAGTTTTTATTATATCTTTACTTCCTATTTTAGAATTAAGGGGAGGTCTACTAGCTGCTTCATTACTAAAGCTAAGTCCTTTATCTAGTTATCTGATTTGCGTTTTAGGAAACGTTTTACCAATTCCTTTTATTCTTTGGTTACTTGAAAAAATATTTGATTGGATGAAACAATTTAAAGTAACAAAAAAAATCGTTATTTGGCTTGAAAAAAAAGCTGACTCAAAAAAAGATCAAATTCAAAAATTTGGATATGTTGGATTAATGTTATTTGTTGGAATTCCTCTTCCAGGAACAGGAGCATGGACTGGTTGTTTAATCGCTACTGTCTTACAGATGGATAAGAAAAAATCATTTCTTTATGCTTTATTAGGAGTATTGATGGCTAGCGTTATTATGATGATTATTTCCTTTGGATTATTAAAAATTTTCATATAAAAAATATTAGAAAAAATTCTAATATTTTTTTAATTATTAACATTATGTTTTACTTGTGGTGTATTTGAAGTAATAGCCCTAAATTGATAACCTTGTTTTTTCCCATAGCGAATTATATCGCGAATGGCATTTAGTGTTTTATAATTATTTTCATAATCATGCATCAATACAACATTCGTCTTAGTATGACTTAATCCATTGACAACACTTCGATAAACGGCTTCCTTAGTAAATACATCCCCTGCATCTCCAGAACTTACATTCCAGTCGAAATAACGATATCCCCGATTTTCGACTTCTTTTACTAATCGAGACATAATTCCTTTAGAATAATGTCTACTAACTGTATTAGAACTTCCGCCTGGGAAACGGATGATATTAGCGTTAATTCCAATTAAATTTTTAACTTTTGCTTGAATTTTTTCTAAATCTTGAAAATAAGCTCGATCAGAAGCATAAACTGTTTTATAATTGTGAGTATAAGAATGAAGAGCTACCGTATGTCCTTCCTTATATTCTCGTTTTATTAAATAATCGAGAGAAGAAGCATGGTTGATGACAAAAAATGTAGCTTTTACATTTTCTGATTTTAAAATATCTAATAATTTAGGAGTAATCGTTTTACTTGGTCCATCATCAAAAGTTAAATAAATAACACCATCACTTTTAGGACTTTGGTTATTGATAACCCCGACATTTACCTTTCGAATTACATTTGTCGTATTATTTGATGAATCTTTGACAGTATATTGGATTTGATAAGTCCCGCTTTTTTTCATATTGACATTATTTTTAACAGTTACTTTTTTATTTAAATTTCCATCGCAATTATCGGTTACGGTATATCCACTTTCTTGATAAGTATCTCCGACATTTAAATTTATTGTTTCCTTCCCTTTTAATGTTAATATTGGTTTTTCTTTATCTTCTCTCCTTAATTTTTTTACTATTGTCGTTTCATTAGAAGAAGAATCAGAGACGGAAAATTGAATTTGATCTTTGATTTCGGTAACTTTTACTTTATCGGTAACATCACCATCATAATTATCTGTCGCTTTATAATCAAATTGATAGTTTTCAATATTGGTCTTTGGACAAACGACGATATCATCCTTCGTAGGTAAAGTAAGTTCTGGTTTTACACTATCGACTACTTCGATATCACGAGTTGCCGTCTTTTTCCAAAACAAATAATTAATTTGATATTTTTCTTGATATTTTCCTACTTTATTTAAATTGACGTTATCCGATATTTTTACTTTTGAGGTCAAGTTAGAAAACCAGTTAGAAGCCTTATAATCTTTTCCTTTTTGATTAAATTTTTCTCCATATTCAATTTTTATATCTTTGTTTTTTAACGTAATTTTAGGAATTGTCGATATAAAAAATAATCCGAGAAGTAAAATAAATCCAATTAGAAACAACATCTTTTTAGATACATGATGTTTTTTTTCTTTATTTTCATAATAATCTTCCGCATGATAACGTCTAACTTTCATAATCCTCACACAACCTTACAACATTATTAGTATATCGTAAAGAAAAGAAATTAATCTTATTTCTTTACGATGATCGCTACTTCATTGACAAAGTAAATTGCTTCAAAATCAAGTTCTGCTTTTGCAATACTTGCTTCTCGATAAAATTGAGAATAATTTTTAACTTTTAATTGAACTACTTTTGATTTTGATTCATTTAATATTTTTCCTAATTTTTCAATTTTACCATCATATTCATAAATTAATTTATTGTAGCTATAATATTCATATTCTTTTCCGTTTACTCGAGGAATCATATCAGGATATTCAAATTTATAATCTGGAGAATTTCGAAAAAGTAATCCTGTATAAACGATTCCCGCTTTTGCTTTATATTTGTATGTCGCAGTTGCATCAAAGTGATAATATTTTCCATCAATTCGAATTAAATTCCATTCATATCCATTATTTTTAAAGGTTCCACTTACTAAAATAGAATTTACTTTTATGTATTGAAGCATTAACTGTGCTGCTTTTGCATATCCAGTACTATTTGCCTTTCCTACTATCATCGCATTATAAGCACTACGTAATTCTGGCAATACCGTATTATCATAAGAGGCTTTATTCCCAATCCAATCATAGACATATTTTGCCTTTTCATAATCATTCATCGTCGTTGTTTCTTTTCTTGCTTTCTCTAGAATTTGTTTAACTTTTTTATAGACAGTATTATATTGTGCTTTTTTGAAAGCATATCGAATTTCTACTTGGAATTGTCTTTTTTTATTATCCGAATCGTCTTCATCAAATAATTTAAAATATCCTAGTTGAAGTAATTCAGGATGGTCCATAATCATTACTTCTTGTATTTTTTCTAATTCGATACCAGAAAAATAGAAATCTTCATATTTAGAATCAGTTAAATCAATCGTAACTTTGCTTTGATATTTTTTTGTTGCTTCCAACAATGTTTGATATATCTCTTTTTCTATATCGGACAATACATATTGATAATGCCTTCCATCTGAAATATATAAATCATTAATATAATTAGGACTATTTTTATCTAATTTTAAATTGGCAACATCGATAATTCGATCTTGCTTTTTATCGTTAACGTAATAATAAAAATAATATCCTACTCCTAATCCAATAATTACTAAAATTAAAAATAAATGTCTGAAAATAAAACTTTTACTAATACTATTACCACTAATAGCCATTCTATCAACCTACTTTCTTCTTTATTATAGTAAAAAATTCTATGAATAAAAAATCATATTATTATTTTCAAAACTATTATAACACAAAAAATAGGAATTTTTCCTATTTTTCTGCTTCTTCTAACATATTTGTGATAAAAATACCGTATCCGTTTTGTGGATTATCCACAACTACATGGGTTACTGCCCCTACAATGAAATCTCCTTGAAGGATAGGAGAACCACTCATTCCCTGCACAACTCCACCTGTTTTTTTCAATAATTTTTCATCGGTAATTTTAAATAAAATATTTTTTGTCTTTTCATCAGCGTGATCATTAATTCGCACTATTTCAATTTCGTATTCTTCGATTTTAGTTCCTTCGATAACAGTTAATATTTTGGCTTTCCCTAACTTGATTTCATTCGTTGACGCCACTTTATATAATTTGTTATCCATTATTTTATCCGTATATTTTCCAAAAATACCACTTTCTGTATTCTCGCTAATTTCCCCTGTTTTATCTTTTTTATCTAAGGAAGCATTTTTAGAACCCGGATCTCCCCCGTTACTTCGATCAATACTAGTTACGGTCGATTTAAAAATATGACCATCTTTTACTTCTAACATCGTTTTCGTGTTTGATTCTAATACTTCATGTCCTAACGCTCCAAATAATTTGCTTTTTGGATCGACAAAAGTTAACGTTCCAATTCCAGTTACTTTGTCTTTGACATAAAGCCCTGTTTTATAAATATTATCTTCTTTTATCAATTTTAAATTGGTATTATAAAGTTTTTTCTTTCTCGCATAAGTTAGTTTTAAAGTATCATCTGTAGTCATATTAATTTTTTGAACCATTTCATCGATATTACTTACTTTTTTATCATCTACTTTTTTGATGATATCTCCTTTTTGTAGTCCTGCATTATCCGCTAAAGATTTTCCATTAATATCATAAGAACCAATGACAATAACACCATCTGTCTCGATTTCGATACCAATATTTTCGCCACCAGCATATATGAATTTTGAATAAGCATAGACATGAAGTGGCATAATCAATAATAAGAGAAGAAGAATAGATGCTTTTTTTAATTTTTTAAAAAACATAGAAACATCTCCTTATAACACAGACTACACTATTATTATAGACGAAAATGTTTCTTCTTTAAGTGACAAATTTAGGAAAGAAAAATAATTTAAAATTGCTCATAAATTTTATTAACTGACTCATATTATCATCAGAAGTAAATGTTAAAATATAATATTATTTATTTTTTATTTTTATTAGTTGTGTTTGATATTCTTCTATTTTACTAGTAATTTGATATAGACATTCATCAAAATTTATATTTTCAAAACAATTTTCATTAGGAATTTGTGCGAGCGCTAATTTTTCGTTAGAAAAGTCGATTTCATCTTGTAAAAAGCGACGACATAATTCTTTTACCTTTGGTTTTGCTTCTTTTTTTTCTCGATGAAGAGCTCTTTCTAAGCGAAGAATATCTGGAATATAAACGTATAAAGGAATAATTTGATTTTCTCCAAAATATTTTTTTAAAGAAAGAAAACCTTCTAACGTATTTACGACAAGATAATCATTTTTTTCTAAGTCAAAATGATCAGACATGGTAAAATATGTCCATGGTCCATAAACAGTTTGATAGATCCTACTTTCAACTACTCGATTTTCTAATTTTGCTTGTTGAAAAAAAGGAATATCGACGTAATAATAATCAATTCCATCTTGTTCCCCATTTCGCATTGGCCGAGTCGTATACATTACATTTTTTTGTAAATGAAGTTCTTTTTTTGATAATAATTTTCGATATATCGTATCTTTCCCAGAAGAACTTTTTCCAATGATACAAAAAATTTTCCCCATTTAAACAGCCACTTTCATTTTAATAGGACCATGATTTTGATAGTTTAATAATTTAATATCTTTTAATTCTCTCGAGTTATCAAAAGCAAAAAAATCGGTAATTTCTGGATTTAACCAAAGTTCTGGAGCATCAAAATCTCCTAATTCTTCATAACGCCGTAATTGTTCTTTGATATGTTCGATATGATTGACATAGATATGAGCATCTTTAGTATTATAATATAACGTTCCTGGTTTCAAATTTGTGACATGAGCTAGCATGTGAGTTAATACAGCATATTGGGTAATATTAAATGGCATTCCAAGCCCTACATCATTAGAACGACAAGTAACAATCGCATTTAATTTTCCATCGCTTACATCCCACATACTATTCCATACACAAGAAGGTAGTACAGCAGTATCTAAAAACTCGTTTTGCCATAATGACATTATCATTCTACGATCGTTTGGGTTGGTTTTTAATGTTTCAATTAAGTTTTGAGTCATTTGATAGCGATGAACAATATATCCATAGGCTGTTCCAATTGTCCCAGCGGCTTCTTTTCCAAAATATTTTTCACTTTTAATGGCATTTTTTGTATCAAAGTCATCATAAATACGATAAATTCCATCATCGTCAATTTTCCATTCGTCCCAAATTCTTACCTTTCTTTCTTGTAACCAATTGACATCATTAGATTGTGCTTGATAAAACCAAAGCATTTCTAAAACCGCACTTTTAAATGCGACTGATTTTGTTGTTAAAATAGGAAACTCTTCACTCAAATCAAATTGAAATGATTTAAATGGAATTTTAATAGTATTAATTCCTGTTCGATTTTCTACTTCAATTCCTTCTTCTAATATTTCTTTGCATAACGTTAAATATTCTTTATCAAATTTTGACATTATATTTATCCTCCTATCATAAAAAAGGAAAAGACATTTTCTTTTCCTCTTTATTCTTTCTTACATCATTATATACTCGTTTTAAAATTTATGTCAATTTCTTCATTTAAATGGAAATTGAAAATTTTTATTTTCAACACTTGTCAAATAATCAAAAGATATGATATAATCATATTGCTTACTTTTATGGCGATGTAGCTCAGCTGGCTAGAGCGTTCGGTTCATACCCGAAAGGTCGAGG
>CANQYN010000049.1 GCA_947628105.1 uncultured Bacilli bacterium | reverse complement strand
TCAAAGAGATTAACTATACTACTTCTGAACTTAAGAAGGATTTAAATGCTGGTGATTCAACTACTTTCAATATTATGGTAACTTATGTTAAAAGTACTAAAAGTGTTCCAGATGTTAAAACTAAAACATTAACAGGGATAATTCAATATGTTCAAAAAGAAAATTCTTAAAAATAAGCATTTGTTTTTTCTATTAATCATTTATACATTAAGCCATATCTTTTTATATACTAATAATTTTTATATTTACATTTTTTACCCATTATTTTGGTTAAGTTTTCTAATTCTTTTTTATCACCAAGATTTAAATTTACCAAAGAAAAAAGAAATTAAATTCACTTTAATTATATCTATTATTTTTTTCATTCTTTATTTAGCTAGTGGTTTTATTTTAGGTTTTAATAAAAGTCCTTATAATCATACTTTCAGTAATATTCTTAAAAATTTGTGGAAAGTAATTTTACCTATATATGGTATTGAAACATTACGTTATAAGCTTATTAAAAGTAATAAACATTATTTTAAGATTACGGTTTTAATAACTATTATTATTATTATCATAAGTGAGATTAATTTTAAAGCTTTTGTCCTTTCTCATAATATTATTTTTTTCCATTATTTTATTTCTATAATTATACCAATTATTGCTCAAAATATTTTATTTTCTTATCTATCTTTAAATTCCCACTATGATATTCCTATAGTTATTAGACTTTTTAATGAAATCCCTACCATTTTTTTACCAGTTATTCCTTATAGTAATTGGTTTATTGAAGGATCTTTTGCAATCATCAAAGTTTTTTTTATTTACTATTTACTTAAATACTTTATTGTTAGAGACAAAACTAGGAAACTTTTTACAAATGTATCAATAACTATCTATCCTTTCACTATTATTATTTCTATTCTATTAGTATCATTTATGCTTGGACTATTTCATTATCAACCTATAGCTATTCTATCCAATAGCATGAATCCTACTTTTAGAAGAGGAGATGTTGTCGTTTATGAAAAAGAAAAAAATATTTTACCAGGAGATATTATTGTCTTTCAATATGAAAGACAAATTATTGTTCATCGAGTGGTAAGTATAAATGAATATTATATTACCAAAGGAGATGCCAATAATACGATAGATTATATAAAACTTTCAAAAAAGAATATACTAGGTGTCTATAAATTTCATATTAAATATTTAGGCTATCCTTCTATATGGTTAAATGAATTTTTTACTAAGGAGAATTAAATTGCAAGGAAAAAGAAAAAAAATACTAATTATTTTAAGTATTATTCTTTTAATAGGAACTCTTCTTTTAAAGGAACTATCTATTAACAAAAAAATTCAAAAAAATAATTTATATCAATTAAAAAATAAAAGCTATTATGAAGTTACTTTAAAACCTAATATTTATTTTTTTAAAAATAAAATAAAGGCTAATAATTATTATATTGCCTCTTCAATTAAAAGTGTCGATATTTATTTTAATTACTATTTAAAAAACAAAACTAAAGAACCCATCAATTATTCTTATGATATTACAGCTACTTTAAAAAGCTACGCTGATAATGGTACTAAGTTAATTTGGACTAAAGATTTTAATTTAAAAAATATCAATAATATAAATCAAAAAGAAATTAATATAGAAGAAAATTATAACTTAGATTACCAATATTATGCTAATTATGTTCAATCATTTCAAGAATATTATAGTATTAAAACAGAAACTTATTTATACGTTAAACTTAATATTAAAATTAATAATAAAACAAATCTTTATGTTTTATTAACAATTCCTATTAATGACAATATTATAAAAATAACGATGAAAGAAGACAATGCTTTTTTAAAAAGTAATACTCAAAAAATTGATTATAATATAATAATAATCGTTCTATCTATTATTTTGTTTATTACGTTCGTAAGCAAGATTTTATTCAAGGAAGATAGTGAAGAGGTTATTTTAAAAAAATATCAAGATATCATTATCACTATTCAAAATCAACCTGATATACATAGTGATAATGTTATATATTTAACTAATTTAAAAGACTTAATTAATATATCAATAAATAATAATATAAATATCTTGAATTATCAAAATAACTACTACATTATTATAGATAATACTTATTATATTTATATTTTAAAAAACTAAAAAAGACATAAATAATTAATATTTATGTCTTTTTTAAAGTGATATATTTTAGTTGATTTTTAATCTCATTCTATCTTAATACAATATGATTTACTTCACAATATCTTTTTTAAAATTCTTCTTTGTTATTTGCTAAAATTGAAATATCTTCTAAAAATTTTTTATAATCCAAATCCTCAAAATACATTTTTTTAGATGCATACCCCTGTTTACCAAATTTGCTAATTATATGTTGCCTAGCTTCTTCAATTATTTGTTCAATTGTATCACTGGGATTATGTTTCATTCTATAATTATATGTTCTTTTTAATGTATTTTCTATTAGCATATTTCTATCAGCGGAAGAAACAATTTTTCCATAAATGCTTTTAGGGTTCCCTTTCATACTTGCTCTATGGTCAAAAACTGCTTCTGCCATAATTTTTATTTCTTCTTCAGTAAAAAAATTTTTTAAATTTTTATCTTCCTTTAGTATATTTGCAGAAATTTTTTCATGATTATTAACATCAATAAAATTATTTTTAAATATTAACAAAAAAAGCACAAATTACTGTGCTTAAGTCATATATTTTTATATTAAAATTTATTTATCAAGCCATTTTTGGTTGATTATACACGATTAATTGATGTTGCGCTCTAGTACAAGCGACATAATAAAGTTTTTTTTCTTCTTCCTTATAATAATTATGTGATTCCGTATATAGTATAACTCCATCAAATTCTAATCCTTTCGTCATATATAATGGTAATATGGCTATAGAATTTTTTTCAATATTATTTTTAACGAATGAAATATTGGTATTTTCACTTGTTAATAAATGATATAAAATATTAGCTTCTTTCTTATCCTTCGTAATAATAGCCATGGTTTTCATTTTGTTTTTTTTCATCATTTCAATATCTTCCATAATTTTTTTAATCGTATTAGTTTTCTTTCTAATAACAGGAAAATCAGTTTTACCGCGAATAGAATAAACTTCACTAATTTTTAAAATTTTATTTGCATATTCAATAATCTCAGCACTTGATCGATAAGTTTTATTTAATTCTATATAATTAGCCTTATTATCAAAAATATAATTTATTTCATTTAATGATTTGTATTCACTATATGGATTAATTGCTTGATTAATATCTCCTAATATAGTGAAATAAGCATAAGGAAATATCTTTTTTAACAAAAAAAATTGTAATTTTGAATAATCTTGGGCTTCATCAATTACGATATGTTTCACTTTTGTATCATATGGATAACCACTTAATTCAAAATATATATATATAATATTTACCAAATCTTCATAATAGATTTTTTTTGATAAATCCCTATCTATGTTTTGTTGTTCTAAAATTTTTTGATAAAGTTTAATTGGATCTAGTTCCATATGAAGTTCTTTTAATAATATTGTATTTATTTTATTTTTATTTCGTTTGATAGAAATAGCTAAACTATTACAGATATATTCAGAAATTTCTAATAATCTTTCTAAAAAAGGTAATTTTTTATATTTATTTATTAATAAATTATTTAATTCAAAAGAATTAAATGTGAAATTGTTTATTTTAACACTTCTTTGAAAAACTGATTTGGTTAAAAATGTTTTAATGAAGGTATCTAGATCTTCTTTAGAAAAATGAATAAAACGTCTATTACTATTATAACTGCGTTCTAAAAAATCAGAAAATGTTTCGAATTTTTTTCTTTGCTTTAAATAACTACTTACAAATTCATTAAATGTAGTATTTAAAACATTTTCTTCACCAAGTTCCGGAAGGACTTCAGATATATATTCTGAAAAAATATTATTTGGAGAAAATATTAAAATATTATTATAGTTTAAATCTTTTTCTTTATATAATAAATAAGCAATACGATGAAGAGCTACTGAGGTTTTACCACTGCCAGCAATTCCCTGCACTATTAAATATTTATCTTTATTATTTCTAATTATTGTGTTTTGTTCTTTTTGAATTGTCGTAACAATATTTTTCATTCTTTCTGAAGAATTAGAGGATAAGACTTCTTGCAATACTTCATCATTGATGTTAATATCGCTTTCGATAATTCTTTCCAACTTTCCTTTTTCTATTTTATATTGCCTTCTAAGTTGAATATCACCAGTAATAGTTCCAAGGGGAGCTTTATATTCTGCTTTACCAACCGTGTAATCATAAAACATACTTGAAATAGGAGCTCGCCAATCAAAAATATAGTTATGGCCATCATGATGGAGTCCATTAATACCAATATATACGTTAATTAAATCATTATCAGTTTTAAAATCTATTCTGCCAAAATACGCAGAATCTAAAATTTTTCGATAATTATATATCTGTTTGATTTTAGAATTAGTTTTTTTTACTTGATAAGTAGCATCATTTAATGAATCACTATATTCTAATTCATTCATAGATCCACGTTCCGTCCAAATATATCTTTTTAATTCAAAAATATCAGATTTTTCTTTTTCAACTCTAATATCACTTTTTTCTATTAAATGATTTGCCACCGATTTTACTTTATCCAGATACTCTATTTCTTGCTTTTGTGATTTCATATCTAGACTCATCATTACCCCTCCATTCATAATCAAATTTAAAATATATATTAATTTAATCAATTTATTAACACTAGTGATTGTAACTATCTATGCCATGTTTTATTGGTAAACTTGTTTCTTTTTGGACATGTAAATATTTTTTAACATCTTAATTTATCTTATAAAAATGTTTTTTTACTATAACTTTAACCCTACTATATCAATTAATTTAATAAAAAACTTTCTGGTAATTTTTTAAAATCAAACGTATCTTTTGAAAAATGGTGATCTTGTCCTTCTATGATTTCTAACTTTATTTTTTCGTTTTCTAAAGGTTTAATTAATTCAGTATAATAAAACGATTGATCTAAACTTCCATAAACGAATACCATTTTTTCCCCAGAAAAATTTTTTATTCCTTCTTTAGTTTTATGCCAATTATACATAAGGGGTCCGTTAACTAATAACATTCTTTTAATCTTGGGATAATGAATCCCATACCATGCGCCTATTAAAGCACCATTTGAATGACCCATATAAAAAATTTTATAATCCTGAAAATTTTGTTCTTTACAATAATTTTCGATAATTTCCATGGCATTATTTAATGGATTTGTCCCATCAAAAGGATTGGATGAACAAATTACAGTATATCCATATTTTTTATGAATAATATTGGCCATTTTTAAATATTTATTTTGATAACCGTACATTGATCCATCTTGTCCTGCCTTAATAAAGACAATTGTCTCATTCCCTTTCATAATCCCATAATCAATAATTGCTATATCTTCAAATTGACTATGAATAATTTTGTCATAATCCTGTTTTTCCATAATAACTTCCCTTTTCTAAATTAAATATTTCTTTTTATTAATTCTTTCCCCCTTTTGTAGCACCTGTTCTTCATTAGAACAAACAACTGTATTTTAAAAACTTTTGAAAACTTCTAATCTTTTATCTCTAATAATTTTTTCTTGAGTTAATGCGACATTATCTTTAAATGTTGACCCACTTTTAATGTAATTTTTTTCATATTGTTTGTGTTTTTCTTCAATTAAAGGAACCAATCCATGAATATACATCTTTCTATCTTGTAAATATTTTTCACGCGTCCATATTCTTTATTATTTTTTAACCTCTAAGTTAAACTATTTTATAACTATTTTTTCTTAACAGTAAAATTTTACATAATATTTTACCATAAAACTTTAGTTATTTTAATATATTAAAGAAAATTTAAAATTTAAAAATCTCTTATAAAATTAAACTTAAAAACATAATGTTTTGTAATATTACCAATTAACTATTTAATAGAATATATGTTATAATGAAAAAAGGAGTGTGATATTATGGATAATAACATTCGATTAATACCTTTTACAGATGAAGATTATGAATTCGTATATGAAGTAAAGAAAAATGCCTATAAAAAATATGTGGAAGAATGTTGGGGGCATTGGATAGAAAAAGATCAAAAATCATATTTTGAAAAATTTATATCAGCCGTTAAAAATAATGCTTATATAATCGTTGATGGAAATAAAAAAATAGGATTTTATAATGACGAATTATTAGATAATGGAAACTATGAAATAGGAAATATTTGTATTATTCCTGAATATCAAGGTAAAGGCATCGGAACAAAAATTTTAAAAGAAAAACTGGAAGAAAATAAAGATAAAAATATTGAGATTCAATATTTTAAACAAAATCCCGTTGGTGCATTATACGAAAGATTAGGTTTTGTTAAAAGTGGGGAAACGCAGTTTCATTATCAAATGATTAGACAAAAACAAGATATTAAAAAAAAGTAATATACATTAAAAATATAAAATTATAAATTTCTTTTTTTGGCTTTTACTAAAGATTTAGAAAATGTTTTATCGCTACCATTATGACCTACATGATAATTTCTTGCATTCTTTACAGATTGTATTATTTCTTCATGATTTCTCTTTACTTTATTATGAATACTATTATTTACAGCAGATAAATGTTCTTTAGAAACAACAAAGGCAATTTCATTACTTGTCCTTTTAGCAACCGGTTGATAATTAAGTTTTGCTCTTTTTATCCCCATAAATATTCCT
The DNA here is from genome assembly GCA_947628105.1 of uncultured Bacilli bacterium. Lineage (GTDB taxonomy): Bacteria > Bacillota_I > Bacilli_A > RF39 > UBA660 > CANQYN01. The sequence continues at coordinate 1,013 of CANQYN010000049.1, read as the reverse complement.
CCTTTATACTATATTGTTTATTATATTTAAAAACTTTCCCCATCACAAATTTACTACAAATCCATTTAAAATAAATATTTTTTACCTTTAATCAATGCTAATTTTTAGCTTTTATTTTACTAATTTCATGATTAATAGCATAGTTGGAAATCGCTTTAAAATTATCATCATAAGGATATGATTGTTGGCTATATTGGAGCCACATTGTAGACCAAGAAACACCTGTATTTAGTAATTCTTGAACTCTTTTATTTTCTAATGTATTATTTTCTTTTTGGTTCTGTAAATCTACACACCCTTCTTCATCATATAACTTACATTGTAAATCACATTCTAACTTATCACATTGATAAGCAAACATCGCTTCTTTTGTTTTGTGAGAATCAAATTCTAAAAACAAATTTTCAATTTGTTGCTTATCAAGTAAATCATTTAAAATATGGTGAATCGCTTCGTATTCTAATTTTTCTTTTTCTTCTTTTTCTATTTGAAAAGGAGTTAAATCACCGATGATAGTCTCTCCTAATTCATGAATAGCAAGCATATATATCACTTTCATAATATCGACATCATATTGATACTCTGATTTCATAGCAAGCGCTAACATTTGAACTCCAAATATATGTTCCGCAACACTTTCGATTCTTTCTCGTTGTACATTCCAATTTTTCCAACCGGTTCTAATAATATTTTTTAATCTATTACATAGGACATAATAATTGATTACATTTTGTTCTCTTGACATAGTTTCTCTTCTTTCTATAAATCATAACTTTTTAATATATTTTTATTATATCATTAATTTACTATAATTTTATAGAAATTAAAAGTCTATTACTAATTATAATAGACTTTACTATTTTCTGTCGATCCTTCTTTACCAGAAGAAAATCCTAATTTACTAGAATCAAATTCTTTTGGCATAACAATGGTAAAAGTGATATTCCCTATTGCTGTATCCCACTCATTTCCAATGATATTATAATATAATTCATCATAGTCTTTTGAGGAGG
>CANQYN010000048.1 GCA_947628105.1 uncultured Bacilli bacterium | reverse complement strand
AATAATGTTGGGAAAGGGAAAAAGATAAAGGAACCTATTATTTTTCAAGGAGGAGTTAGTAAAAATAAGGGGGTATAAAAATATTTTAAAGAAGTATTAAAATCAGACATCATTGTTGATCCTAGTAGTCATTTAATGGGGGCAATAGGAATTGCGGTTTTAGCAAAAAAAAATCAATTGGGAAAAATTTATGATTTAAATATTAAAAATATAAATTATGAAACAAAAGGATTCGAATGTGATAAATGTTCTAATAATTGTGAAATTTTAAGAATTTATCGAGATAAAGAATTGCTTGATTCTTGGGGAAGCAAGTGTGGTAGATATTAAAAAAGAAATTGACAATAGTTAAGAATTCATGTATAAATAGATAAGGAAAAGAGGAAGAATGTATGGCAAAAAAACTTGTGATTGTAGAATCGCCTGCAAAAACGAAAGCAATCGGTAAATATTTAGGAAATGATTATAAAGTCGTATCTTCAAAGGGTCATGTAAGAGATTTATCTACCAAAGGAAAATTTGGACTAGGAGTCGATATTGAAAATGGGTTTAAACCAGATTATATCAATTTAAAAGATAAGAAAAAATTAATTGAAGATTTGAAAAAAGAAGTTTCCAAATCAAATTTTGTTTATTTAGCAACTGACCCTGATCGTGAGGGTGAAGCAATCTCATGGCATTTATATGATACGTTAGGATTAAAAGATTCATCTTACGATAGAATTGTGTTTAATGAAATTACTAAAAAAGCGGTAAATGATTCGTTAAAACATGCTCGTAAAATTGACCAAAATTTAGTAAATTCTCAAGAAACTAGACGGATATTAGATCGGATCATAGGATTTCGATTAAGTAAGTTAATGCAATCAAAGACAAGTGGAAAAAGTGCAGGGAGAGTACAAAGTGTAGCTCTTAAATTAATTGTTGATCGAGAAAGAGAAATCGAAGCATTTCAAAGTGAGGAATATTGGACAGTTCACGCTATATTTCCTGATTTTAAAGCGGATTTATTCCAATATAACCATAAAAAAATAGAGCTAAAAAAAGAATTAGATGCGAATGAAGTATTAGATCGATTAAGTAACACTTTTAAAATAGATGACGTTGAAAAGAAAACAAAGACAAAAAATTCAAGACCGCCTTTTACGACTTCTACCTTACAACAGGCATCTTCATCTACTTTATCGATGACTTCTCGTAAAACGATGATGATTGCTCAAAAGTTATATGAAGGAATAGAGCTAGAAGATGAAACTGTGGGATTAATCACTTATATGCGAACCGATTCTACTCGTCTTTCTAATGATTTTATCCAAGATACATTCCGTTATATTGAAAGTGAATACGGAAAAGATTATGTGGGATTTGTAAAAAAGGAAAAGAAAACAGAAAATGTCCAAGATGCTCACGAAGCCATTCGTCCAACAAGTATTACAAGAACGCCAGACTCTGTAAAAGCCTTTCTTTCTCATGATGAATATAAGTTATATAAACTAATTTATAATAGAGCACTTGCTAGTCTAATGGCTCCTGCTAAATTAAACCATACAACGGCTATTTTAGATAATAATAATTATCAATTTAAAGCGACCGGTCAAGTTGTTATCTTTGATGGATATTTAAAAGTATACAAAGATTTTGAATCTACGAAAGAAGACATTTTACCACCATTAGATCAATATCAATCGAATATATTAGTTGCGAAAGAAATTACAAAAGAACAACATTTTACTCAACCGCCAGCTCGCTATACAGAAGCTTCGTTAGTAAAAGCGATGGAAGAAGAAGGAATAGGAAGACCTAGTACTTATTCGCCTACGATGGAAAATATAAAAAATCGTGGATATGTAACGATGGTAGATAAAAAATTTGTACCGACCGAAGTAGGAATTGAAGTAACTGATAAATTGCAAGAATATTTTAATAATATTATTAATTTAGAATATACGTCAAATATGGAAACAGATTTAGATAAGATTGCGGAAGGAAAAGCAGTTTGGAATAAAATATTAGAAAAATTTTATCGTGACTTTGAACCATCATTACAAGAAGCTTTTGAAAAAATGGAAAAGAAAGAAGCAGAAAAAACTGGAGAAGACTGTCCAGAATGTGGTAGTCCTCTTGTTATTCGAAAAGGGAGATTTGGTGAATTTGTTGCTTGTAGTAATTATCCAAAGTGCAAATATATAAAATCAGAACCTCGCGAAGAAAAAGAAATTTGTGATTGTCCTAATTGTGATGGGAAAATCATTGAAAAGAAAAGTAGGAGAGGAAAAATATTTTATGGATGCAATCATTATCCACAATGTAAGACTGCTTATTGGGATAAACCTCTTGGACAATTTTGTCCAGAATGTGGGAAAATGTTAGTTCAAAAGAACAAAAAAATCAAATGTAGTGAATGTCAATATGAAAAGTAGCGTAGCTACTTTTTATTTTACACAAAAAAATTAATATAGTATAATAAAACTATGAGGTGATTCTATGGCAACGTTAACACTCGATAAAAACTGGCACATTAATGAAACACAATATAAAACATCATGCACTTTACTATTTACAGTAGGAAATGATAAAGATACGCCTAAAAAAAATTGGCCTATTTATGTTTTTGATAGGCTTCTTTCTGGTTTGGATAATGTTCATCAATTGTACCGCATTTGTGTTGATAAAGGGATGTTATCTAGAGATTTTATCGAAATTGGAGAAGATAAGCTTTATTGTAAAATAATAGATTATCCTTATGAATATTCTCCTATTTTTAATAATAAATTAATAGAGGAACAATCTTGTTATTTAATTTCTACGATGTCAGATAGTTTTAAGGGAAATCCCAATTTAAAACATTTTCAAGAATTTATTCAAGAATTTTTAATTAGCATTCAAGATTTTCGTGCATTATTTTACTTATCAGAAGAATATGGAGATCGACATGAATTATATTTATTAAGTTCTCGTTATTTTCGTGCTTTAAAAGAATATCAAAAAGATTTAGATGATGATAAAGAAAAAGAGGTAGAACAAGCTAAAAAAGAAATTATTTCTTATTTTCAAGATTATCGTCATTTAAGAAAATCATATGATATTCAAGAAAAAATTAAACAATTTATCGAAAAAAGAAAAAAAATGAACGAAGCTTTAAAGTTATCTTCTCATCTTGTAGCGGAACAGGCAAGAAAAGAGCAAGAAAAAAAGGCTAAAGCTAAAAACGAACCTATTGAAATCAATAAAGATGATTATGAATTTGTAAAAATTACGCCAGAAGAGCCAAAAAAAGTAACTAGGTGTTTGTGCTTAGTATTAGGTTCTTTAAAGGATCCCCTTGTGTTAATGGAGGATGATAGTCAAGCACTAGATGATGCGATTATGAATCAATTTTCTGATTCTGATAAAGTTCGTAATCATTTTAAAGAAGAAATTAAAAATTATCTTGAAAAAGAACAGAAATATTTAAAGGAATTAAGAGATAGATTAAATCGACCTAATTATCGAGGTCAAATTGTTATTTTAGAAAAAGATGAACAAGGATTTTTTAAACGAGAAGAAAATGGACAATATCTTCGTATTGCCGTACTCTATTCATCAATTTTAAAACAAGTTAAAAGGTTTAGTTTGAATGCTGATAAGATGTCACAATTAATTAAACAAGATACCCATTGTGTTCTTTTTAGTGATTATGAAAGAAAAACTTTGAAAAGAGCGCTTTTAAGAAAGGAACAAAATATTAAAAATAGTTTTGAATCGACGCGAAAAGCATGGTTTAAATCAATTGTTGAAAGTAAAAATAAATATGACTATTTACGTGTTTTAAAACATTATTTAGAAACTGGGATAATAAGACCCCTTCATCCCGAAATTAAAATGGAAGAAGAATCAAAAGAAGATAATACAGAAAATCGAGTAGTAGAAGAAACAACGGATGATATTCAAAAAGAGGAATTTTTAACTCAAGGGGAATATGATAAAGCTTTTCATTCTGTAGATTATGAAGAGTGGCAAAAAGGACTTCATGAGAGGAAAAGAAAATGAACGATAAATATTTGAGGGAATTTTTAGATTATTTACAATATGAAAGGAATTATTCATCTCATACCATTTTAAGTTATAAAGAAGATTTAATTCTTTTTTTAACTTATTTAGAAAAAGAAAAAAAGACTTTGTTAGAATTAGATTATTCTTTTATTCGAAAATATTTAAAAGTGCTTTATGAGAAAAATTTATCAAATAAGACAATCGCTAGAAAGGTAAGCTCTCTTCGTAGTTTTTGTAAATTTTTACAAAAAGAAAATTATTTAAAGAAAAATCCTATGGTATTAATTAGTAATCCTAAGATAGAAAAAAAATTACCTAATTTTTTGTATGAGACAGATTTGGAAGAAATTCTTTCTATTCCTGATTCTAATACACCCCTTGGAATTCGAAATCATCTTATTTTAGAGCTTCTTTATTCGACGGGAATTCGAGTAGGAGAATTAGTTCAAATAAAATTAAATGATATTTCCAAAGGACGAATTAAAATATTAGGAAAAGGAAATAAGGAACGATATGTTTTATATGGAATTTATTTAGAAAAAATATTAAATAAATATATTGAAAAAGCGAGACCGAAATTATTAAAAAATCAAACTGATTATTTATTGTTAAATAAAAATGGAGGCGCTTTGACAGATCGAGGGGTAAGACTTGTTCTTGATAGTATTATGAAACAAAGTAGCGTTGAAAGAAAAATTAGTCCCCATGTACTTCGTCATACTTTTGCTACCCATATGTTAGATAATGGGGCGGATATTAAAGTAGTACAGGAATTATTGGGTCACGAATCAATTGCGACGACGCAAATTTATACTCATCTATCAAATGAACGATTGCGACAAGTGTATTTAACGACTCATCCGAGAGCAAAAAGAGAAAATAAATCTTGATGATTCTGTTAGAATCGATTGAAACGATGATTTTATTTTGCTATAATGATTTTAGCTAAAGATAAGGAGGATATTATGACAAAATATGTTTATTCATTTAGTGAAGGAAACAAAGATATGCGTGATTTGTTAGGAGGGAAGGGTGCCAATTTAGCCGAGATGACTAATATTGGATTGCCAGTTCCTAGAGGATTTACCGTTACGACTGAAGCTTGTAATCAATATTACGAGGATGGAAAAGTAATTCGTGAGGAAATTGTAAATCAAATTATTGAAAAAATTCGTTCTTTAGAAGAAATTACTGGTAAAAAAATGGGAGATGTAAAAAATCCATTATTAGTTAGTGTTCGAAGCGGAGCGAGAGCTTCTATGCCAGGAATGATGGATACTGTTTTAAATCTTGGATTAAATGATGAAGTTGCGAAAGGATTTGCGGAAGTAACAAAAAATGCTAGATTTGTATACGATAGTTATCGTAGATTTATTCAAATGTTTGCGGACGTTGTTATGGGATTTCCAAAAAGTTCATTTGAAAGATTATTCGATAAAATAAAAGAAGAAAAAGGAGTAAAATACGATACTGATTTAACTGCTGAAGATTTAATGGAAGTAGTAAATATTTATAAAAAAGAATATAAAAAACATGCCGGATGTGAATTCCCACAAGATTCAAAAGAACAATTGCTAGAGGCGATAAAAGCAGTATTTAGAAGTTGGAATAACGATCGGGCGATTACTTACCGAAGATTAAATGATATTCCCAGTAGTTGGGGAACAGCAGTCAACGTACAAGAGATGGTATATGGAAACCGTGGAAATACTTCAGGAACAGGAGTTGCCTTTACACGTAATCCTGCGACAGGTGAAAAAAAGCTATATGGGGAATATTTAATGAATGCTCAAGGAGAAGACGTTGTCGCTGGAATTCGAACTCCTCAAAGTATTGATACTTTAAAAGAAGTAATGCCGGAATGTTATCAAGAATTTGTCAGAATCAATGAAATATTAGAAAAGCATTATCGAGATATGCAAGATATGGAATTTACTATTGAAGATGGGAAATTATTTATGCTTCAAACTCGTAATGGTAAAAGAACAGCTGCTGCTGCTTTAAAGATTGCTGTCGATTTAGTGAATGAAAAAATGATTAGTAAAGAAGAAGCTATTTTAAAAGTAGAACCCAAACAATTAGATCAGTTGTTACATCCTAATTTTGATTCACAAAGTTTAAAAAATGGAACGGTTATCGCAAAAGGTCTTGCCGCATCACCAGGGGCTGCTACCGGGAAAATTTATTTTACAGCAGAAGATGTTTTAAAAGCATATCAAGATGGAGAAAAAGATTTATTATTAGTGCGATTGGAAACTTCTCCAGAAGATATTGAAGGAATGAATGTCGCACATGGAATTTTAACCATTCGTGGAGGAATGACTTCTCATGCTGCTGTTGTAGCTCGAGGAATGGGAACATGCTGCGTATGTGGATGTGGAGAATTAGTCATTGATGAAGATAAAAAAACGGTTACGACAAAAGATGGAAAGGTATATCACGAAGGAGATTACATGAGTTTAGATGGAACTACTGGTAATGTTTATGGAGAACAGATAAAAACAGTAGAACCAGAAATTAGTGGAGATTTTGAAACTTTTATGACATGGGCAGACAGTATTCGAAAATTAAAAGTAAGAACGAATGCTGATAATCCTCGGGATGCAAAACAAGCTCGAAAATTTGGAGCAGAAGGAATTGGACTATGTCGTACTGAACACATGTTTTTTGAAGAAGATAGAATTTTTGCTTTCCGTCAAATGATTACTGCAGAAACAGTAGAACAAAGAGAAAAAGCATTAGAAAAAATATTACCTTATCAACGAGGAGATTTTGAAGAACTATTTAAAGCTATGGAAGGATATGGCGTTACGATTCGTTATTTAGACCCACCTCTACATGAATTTTTACCTCATACTGATGAAGAAATGAAACCGCTAGCTAAAGAACTTGGAATTTCATTTGAAAGTTTAAAAAATAGAGTAAATTCATTGAAAGAATTTAACCCTATGATGGGACATAGAGGATGTCGTTTGGCGATTACTTATCCTGAGATTGCTGCTATGCAAACGAGAGCTGTTATCGAAGCTGCTATCAATGTAAATAAAGAGGGACTAAAAGTAGAACCTGAAATTATGATTCCTCTAGTAGGTGACATTAATGAATTAAAATACGTTAAGAAAATAGTTACCGATACAGCAGATGCTATTATTAAAGAAAACAAAGCAAAATTATCATATAAAGTAGGAACAATGATCGAAATTCCGCGAGCAGCTTTAACGGCAGATAAAATTGCGGAAGAAGCCGAATTCTTTTCTTTCGGAACAAATGATTTAACTCAAATGACTTATGGCTTCAGCCGAGATGATGCTTCTAAATTTTTAGAGGATTATTATAAAAAAGGTATTTTTGAATCAGATCCATTTGCTAAAGTCGATCAAACAGGTGTTGGAGAATTAATGAAAATAGCTGTTGAAAAAGGAAGAAAAACACGAAAAGATATCAAACTTGGTATTTGTGGTGAACATGGTGGAGAAGCAAGTAGTATTGAATTTTGCCATAAATTAGGACTTACTTATGTTTCTTGCTCCCCTTATCGTGTGCCTTTAGCTCGTTTGGCAGCGGCACAAGCCAGTATCAAAGAAGGGATGAATAAGGAATAAAATACAATATCTGTATTTATTCCAGTAATTATTAGGGAAAAAGTAATTTATAAAAAATACTTCTTAGATAATTACAATGTTTATCAAACCCAAAAAAAGTGAAATTTATATAAAATATTTAAGACTAAGATGACTTAATGTCGTATATCTTAGTCTTTTTTTAGGCTTG
>CANQYN010000047.1 GCA_947628105.1 uncultured Bacilli bacterium | reverse complement strand
AACATTTCTCCATTTCTTATTATTTTTAGGCTTTAATTGTTATACTTAATATTTGTTACACTTTGACCATCGCCACCACCCGACTGTTTTTATCAATTAAGGCAAAATTCTTTTTGCATAAAAAAAGAAAAGATTTCTCTTTTCTATTTAAAATAACCGTTTTGTACATATTTAGTATCGTTTACTACAATGAATGCTTTGGGATCTAACATTTTAACTAATTCTCTCAAATGATCAAATCTCTTCTTATCTATTTCAATAAATAGCATATATTTACTACTGTTTCGTTCTTTTCCTTTAACATCAATAACAGAAACTGCATATCCATTTTCACGAAGATGATCTACTACATTAGTATCTTTATCAGAAGTTATAATTTGAACTCCCAAATTACCACTTGTATATTTTTCACTAATTAAACTTCCTACATAAGTACCTGTCGCATACCCTAATGAATATGGTAAAATAACCCACCAAGGACTATCTGCGGCCAATACATCTTTTGCTACTAAAAACCAAATAAAAATTTCGATAAATCCAAAGATAAAAGCTAATTTTGATTTTTCTTTCCCTAAAAAGATAATTCTAAGGCTTCCCATAGATACATCCGCAATCCGAGCAAAAAAAATAAAAAGGCACGTTTTAATAATACTTTCCATAGATATTCCTCCTATTTTTCTATTATATCATATCTCCTCTTTTAATGTTACAATTAATCGTTTGTTTTTATTCTTTGTACAAGTAATTAAACTTATTAAATGATTTTTCTTTTCATATAAATATTTATATTTATTATATACAACTTCTTTTTTTTCAAAAAAACGATAGATATATTTTTTATCTCCGACATATATTATAACCTTATCGTTTTTATCCAATTGATATAACTTTTCAAATAATCCTTTATTATTATGTCCAACTAAAAGAGTATTTCCCACTTTTTTTTCTAAAAAATTAGTACTAAAATAAATACATACAAAATTCTTATCTAATAACTTTTTATCGTAATAAGGAATAATCGGTTTTTTTAATTTTAATTTTGGTATTTCAATATAACCATAATATTCTTTTTTTTCTTTTAAAACAGTAATTTGATTGATACTATCTTTAATATTACTTTTCATAGAATAATGCTTTTCTTCTTCTTTATAATTTTGTAACTCTTGAATGAAAAGAAATAATAGAAAAAAGAAGAAAAGGAAAAACAAAAATTTCTTTTTCATGTAATCACCAAAATGATTATAGAATTTTTTCCTTTTCTATTCAAAAGAATATTTTGAAATAATATAGATAATATTATTGCTATTATAAAAAATCTTGTAAATAATTTTTATTATCAAAAAAAGAAAAGAAACGCTTTTCTTTTATTGATTTTTTCTAACAAACCATGTAGCTTCCATATCACAACTACTACTAGAAGGAGCAGGATTTGGCATTTGAAGTTTGACAAGTACAGGTACTTTAAAGGCAGCACCAAAAGCAATACAGCTTCCTGGTTGTAATATTTTTAATTTTTCTACTGTCTCTGTAGTAATATTAGGAACGATTTTTTCAATAAATCCAATATCCAAAGGATGTAACATTTTAAATATTAAAAAGTTAACACATTGCGATAAAGCTGTCTCGGATAATTCTGATGGTCTTTGAGAAATCAGCCCTAAAATAACACCATATTTTCTTCCTTCTTTAGTAATACGTTCAAAAATATTATATCCTAGCAAAAATTTATCATTATCGTTTTGTACATAACGATGGGCTTCTTCTAATATGATATGGAAAGGTAATGTTCCTCGTGAGTCTAATTCTTTGGCATAATCAAATAATAACTTAGAATATATTTTTGTAATATTTTTAGCTAAACGATCATCAATATAATTGATATTGAAATTAATAATTTGGCATTTTCTACCATCTTTTAATGTTAGCAATGAACGAATATATTGTTCTTTACTAATATAATCAGGATAATTAAAATATACACTCTCATCTCCACTGGCAAGAGCATGAATACGAACTTTTAAAATATTGGCTTCATCAAATATTCTCTCACTATTCAATACACCTTCCGCAATCAATGCAAAATCAAAAGCATCTTTTAAATCATCCAATGTATATTTAAAACTTCCATCTGGTAAAACTAGCGTATAATCATCAGTTAAAAATTTAGAAACGAATTGGGTAACCAATTCAATATCGCGAAGTTTTCCTGTCGCATCGATATTTAAACATTGTTTAAATGTTCTCGTATAACCTGGTTGTTCAATTAAAGAATCTAGGTTTAATTCACTTGTATTATATTTTGCAAGAACAGAAATCACTTGGTCACGAATCGAAGTTGACGATTTTCCACTAGATAAAATATCTAATAAAGCACTAGCGATAATATCATTTTTACTTTTGATTACTTTAGATTCATCTTGGGCAAATACTGTTGTCAACTTTAATGCCTTTTCAATAATTTGAATTTGAGAATGTTTTTCTGCTCCTAATAACAGAGCAATATCATCTACCCCCAATAACCAAAGGGGAATGCGAAGTAATTCTCCCGTTTGAGCATGTACATTTGTCGTGTAAGATTTAAAACTAATTTCTGGTACTATTTCATTTAAATGTTCAAAAGCACTATGATATTCACCATAAGCATCAAAAATAAAAAAGCTTGCACGATATGGAATAGGATTTTTTTTCATAAATAAATTTTGAAATATTCTAGAAATCCCTGAAGATTTTCCACTTCCTGTAGAGCCAAATATAGCAAAATGTCCGCTAAAGAAATCATTAATATCGACGCATACATCAACCCCGTCATAGATAGCGCTTTTCCCAATTAATAAATGTTTTTCTTCTTTAAATTCAGAAACACTAATAATATCAGCTACTTTTTCCTGTGGAATTAAAGAAACAGAAGCAGAAGTTGATGGTTTACTCAATACTCCAAAAACAAATTTTCCATCAATAAATTCTCCCACTAAATTTACATCGGCGATTCCATCTTTTATATTGATGATTTCTCCTGTAATATCTTTATTCCCTTGTAACATAGAAACATAGCGATGAACTAAACTCGCTTCGCGTAAAGCTTCCTCATTTAATTTTATATAAACTTCATTTTTTTCAACTGCTATTACATTTCCTATCACAATGTCACCCTCTATTCTATTAGTTATTATACACCAAATAAAAAAAGAAAAAAAGAGATTTATCATTATTTCTTTTTTTCTTTTCTAGAAAATATTTTTAAAAATTTTTTTTAAGAAATGTAATCATTTTTTATAAGTAACTTTCTCTTACATAAAAAGAAATATTTTTATCTACATAAAGTCCTACATCCGTTTCCTTGGTTATTTTAATAAAACCTAGCTCTGGAAATACAATATCACTATTCTGAGGTACCGTTATTTGATAATATTGAAAGTTTTCTAGATCTTTGGGCATTTTATAAACTCGTTCTATTGTTAATGAATTGGAAAAATAAAATATGATATTCCCACAAGAACAATTCAGTCTTATGAAATCATTCAATTTAAAGAAAGTTTCTTGTTTGACCTGATAAATACGAGGTCTTATTTCTTTTTTTACTACCACTTTATCAAGTTCTGTTTTACAAAGATAATCTAAATTAGATTTATCTGTTAGTAAACCAGGGGTATCAATTAAAGTAAAATTTGAAAAAGGAATACGAATAAAATTCAATGTAGTAGATGGTAAATTACTTGTTGTTATCTTACAATTCAATTTCGTATAATGATAAATGAGCTGATTTATCATCGTCGATTTTCCTGCATTAGTATATCCTACTACGTAAACTTCATCACTCTTTTTATATTTTATGATTGTTTCATATAACAAATCAAAATGATAATTATTTTTACTACTTATAATTATCGTTTTTAATACATGAGAAAATTGTTTTGAAAAATACGTAATCAATTTTTCTTCATATAACGAATGAGGTAATAAATCTCTTTTCGTTAAAACTAATATAGTATCATTGGGTAAATTTTTCATAATATCATTAAATTCTATCGTATGAAATAAATCGATTACGACGATAACTAAATCATTACTATGACTAATTTTTTCCATAATAGGGAAAAAATCATTATTCGTTTTGTTACTTTTTTGATAATCATTATAGTTTTGAATCCGAAAACATCTCTCACATAAAGTCGCCTCTTTTTTTGTTACATATCCTTCTAAAGAAGCATCTTTATTTTGTAAGTTAGCACCACACCCGCTACATTTATTCATAGTATCTTCCTTTAAATAATAATCCATGAATTCCCATTTTTTCAAATATTTTTCGTTCGCGATGTCGATTAATTCTAGTAAATAAACCATCTTTAGCAATTAAAGGATCTACTAATATCGTAGTAATTCCTACTTTATTTCCTCCTTTAATATCAGTTAATAATTGATCTCCAATAATGGCCATTTGATTTTCTTCATATTTATATTGTGCCATTACTCGTTTGAAATTCATCTTAAAAGGTTTCATCGCCCGATATATAATAGGCACTTTTAATTGTTCTTTTATTTTTAATAATCTTTTTTTAGAACTATTTGACATAACAATTAATTTAAATTTCAATTCTTTTAATTGGTGAAATAAATCCTTTAGTTCATTTGAGACTTGCTTTTTATTGTATGGGATAATCGTATTATCTAAATCAAAAAGTAAGCATTTAATTCCTTCTTTTTGTAAATCTTCATAATGAATTTGATAAATATTTTTTCGATATATATCTGGTCGATATTTTTCCATATAAAACACCTCAAATCTAATACTTATATAGTATCATATCTCTATATTATTATCAATAATTCCAATGATTATTATGTTATTTTTTAGGAATATGCCTATCTTCTTTTATTCTTTTTTCATATAGTATGATAGGTGATCTTTATGAATCAAAAACCAAGAAAAAAGGGATGTTGTTTCCCTTGTGTTTGTATTTTTTTTATTTTATTAATTTATCAATTATTTTTAACTTTTTTTATTCTTACTCGTTTTAATTTTTTCCTTTTCTTTTTATTTTTAATTTTCTTATTAAGTAGTTTGTGGTGGTTTTTTTTCTTGTAACATATGACGAACTCTTTCCAAGGCTTCCAGTTCTTTAGTAATCATCTTACATTCGTCAAAGATATCTTGATTCATTTCTATTTTAAGGGGCATTGTCAATAGAACAATTAATAGATTTTTTTCTTCTTCTAACAATGGATATTTTTTTTCATATTCATCTAATAAAATGGAAAAATCAAATCGATCTCCTATTTTACGATAAAGCTTATATAAATCAAAGACAGGACTATCTATCTTAGCTTTATTCCAACTGATAAAATATGGTTGTTCATTTTCGATAAAATGATCTAATTCTAAATTATTGTGCAGTACAACATAACGAATCCTTCTTTTACTTTCTACTAATTGATACCATTTATCTAATTGTTGTTTAGAATAAGTAATAGCAGAAAATATCTCAGAAATATTTCTTGCTAGAAAATATTCCGAAGGACTCATATATTTTTTAGATTCAATGATACTTATCGTATCTTGATAATAACTAAATAAATAGCGAATATTGTTATCTAAATCCTCATAAATTTTTTTAAATTCATCTACGCTTACTTCTTTATAATAAGTAGTTTTATTATGAAGTAACGAAAGAAGAGAAATCATATCCATTAATTTTTGTTCTTCAGGCATATTTACCTCTTCTACATATTCAGTAATTTCACATTCATCCTCTTCTGAATTAATAACAGGTGGATAATAATCAAAATTTCTCGCCTTTAAATAGCGATAAATATCATGATTGCTTTTTTTATCTTTTATAACATATTTCCCATTTTGTCCCGATACGATAAGTACAGAATGATCTTTTCGATATTGATTAGGTTTTAGATGATATTTTTTTAAAATTTCTTTAGATATTTTCGTCATTATTAGCTGGAATTATAATTTTATCATTAATCTTAATTTCACTTAGATCATTATAAGCTGCTAAATCCTCTTTTGTTACTTGATATTGTTCCATAATTTTTTCTAAAGTATCTCCTTCTCTTACAATATATACTTTGTAACTAAGATAAGATTCTGCCTGATCCATATTTTCAAATAATGATTCTGGTTCAATACAACGATTTTTTTCTTCCATTTTTTCTTCTGATTTCTCTTCTATTACTTCTTCCTCATGTAACTCTTGAGTAAGTACCCCTACTTCATCTATCTCACCTTCTTTAATTTCTTCTCTTTCTTCCATCTCTTCTAAATGAGAAAGTAAAACATCAATAGAAACTGACAATACATTATCATTGATTATTTCATAATAAAAATCATCGATATCTATTTTTAATTTAGTAGTATCATATCGTTTATCAATATTAATATCAAATGGCAAATCATATGAAAATGAATCAACTGTTACACTATCTTCTGCCATTTTATATTCCCCACTTACCGTAAATGATCCACTAACAAAATTTTCTTCTTTTTTAGTTAAATTATGTTCTAACGATATACTTGTAATCTCAGATACATTTGTTTTAAAGATAATATCTTTTTTAAAAGGTATTATTTTTTCCATTCCTCTCACCCTTTCATTTAATCGTATGTTTTCATTTTCAAAGTTATTCCCAAATAAAAAAAGATAATTTCTTATCTTTATATAATAAATACTACAATCCCTACCACGATAGCAAGCAGTAATAGTACCCCAATCAAAATTTTAAACCACATACTTTGATAGAAAGGCTTCGTATCGATATCTTCAAAATCCATAAAATCTTTCTTATTAAAATTCATACTGGCGCTATAAAAAGAAGTATCAATTTTTTCTTGCGTATCCGTTTTCCCTGATTCTTCTTTTTTCGCTTCATCGATTAATGCTCGAATAGTATCATTTTGCAGTGTTAAAGTTTCATCATTTCCTTTTAAATCGCTTAATAGATCGAGACCCAATTCACGATTATCAAGTTTATGTAACTTACTGGTATTAGTAATAGAATCTATCATTTCTTGTAAATCCTGATTTTCTTCTTCCATTTCTTTTTCTTTGCTTATTTTTAACTCTTTTAATATATTATAATTCGTATTATCTAAACTTCTATATTCTGTATCAGTAACTTCACTTTTTGCTTTATTTAACAACTCTTTAACATCATAATTTTTAATTTCTTCAAATTGAATACTAGGAGGTGTTTCCTTTTTTTCTTCTTCTTTATTCATAATTTGGCGATATTGCTTTTGTTTTTTATAATCTTCTCTATTTTTAAGCATTTCTTTTATTTTGGTAATATCTATCTCGTTTGGCTTTGACATAGTAGCGACTGCTTCAATATTACTATATTCGCCTTCTTCATAAATACTATCATACAATTTTTTATTCATTTGACTTCTTTTTTTAGAAGGTTCATCTGACGTATAATACCTTTCCATTCTACTTGCCATGCTATCACCTAGTATCATGATATCACATTTTTTATCTTTTTTAAACATTTACTTGCATTAAATTTTTATTTTTCTTATAATGTTAAAAAGGAGGAAAAAGATGGAAAAAATAGTAGTTGATCAAGACCTTTGTATTTGTTGTGGCGCTTGTGTCAGTATTTGTGATGAAGTATTTGATTTTACTGAACAAGGAGATACCGCAAAAACTACAGAAGGAAAAAATATTCTAGATAATTTAGATGAAAATATAAAAGAAAATGCCTTAGAAGCAAAAGATTCCTGTCCTGTTGGAGCGATAAAAATAGAAGAAGAAAAAACCAATTAAGGTTTTTTTTATTTGGCTCGATAATATAAACGTTGAATATAATATCCTCCGCTCATCTCTTTT
>CANQYN010000046.1 GCA_947628105.1 uncultured Bacilli bacterium | reverse complement strand
GATTGCCTCTTTCGCAACAGACGGAAAGAAAACAAATAAAAAAGATTTGGCACGAATTGCTCTTTCTTATCCACAAGTTTATGTTGCCACTGTTTCATTAGGAGCGAATATGATGCAATTAATCAAAGTACTAAAAGAAGCGGAAGCCTACCGAGGACCTTCTATTATTATTTGCTATGCTCCTTGTATTGCGCATGGGATTGAAGGCGGAATGAATAATAGTTTAGAGATGGAAAAATTAGCTGTTAAATCAGGATATTTTCCATTATTTCACTATCATCCTGAAACAAAGAAATTTACCCTTGATTCAAAACAAATTGATTTTGAATTATACGATGATTTCTTAGAAAAACAGACACGGTATAAAATGCTTAAGGTAATCAATCCACAACATGCGGAAGAATTATTAAAAGCGAATAAGCAAAATGCTCAAGAACGGTTTGAATATTATTTAAAATTAGATGAAAATGTGTCAAATTTGGTGTAAAGTAAACAAAAAAAGAGAAAGAATGATATTTCTCTTTTTTTAATTATGTTATACTTAAATTGTATCATAGGATATGATTGAGAACATTTTTATAAAAGAAAAAGGGAAAAAAAGAAACTGTCCCCCTGAGAACAGTTTCATAAAAGAATAAAAAGGGGTTGGCTAGTGTGATACTAGCACCAATCCAGACACTTTTTCCGAATTGGTGCTTTCTATCTTAACCGAAAAGAAGTCAATTGTCAACCTTTTTTTGTTAAAAACTGAAAAAAGATAACATAATGTCAAAAAAATAAAAAAACGTTTTCAAAAATAATCAAGGTATGGTATAATAAAGGGCATCTTTGGGCAAAAAGATGTCTTTTAAAACGGGGTGATATCAATGAAAAAACCAGTTGTTGCATTAGTGGGAAGACCGAATGTAGGGAAATCTACTATTTTTAACTGTATTTTAGGGAAACAAATTGCTATTACTCAAGATACACCAGGAGTTACAAGGGATCGTCTTTATGGAAATGCCCATTTTCAAAACTATTCTTTTTCATTGATCGATACTGGTGGAATCGATGGTGATGATACTGATTTTACCCAGGATATTAAAATGCAAGCGGTGTTTGCTATCGACGAAGCAGATGTTATTCTTTTTATCGTCGATGGAAAAGAAGGCCTCACGACCAATGATTTTATCGTTCGTGATCTTCTTTTAAAGACCGATAAAAAAGTAATTGTTGCTATTAATAAAGTTGATAGTCGACTTTCGAAAGAACATCAATATGATTTTTACGAATTAGGATTTAGCGAATATGTGATGGTAAGTGGAGAACAAAATATTGGAATTTATGAATTGTTAGAAAAAGTATGTGAAAATTTTGAAGAAATAAAAGAAGAAGATGATCCGGCCATTCATTTTTCTATTATTGGAAGACCAAATGTAGGGAAAAGCAGTTTAGTAAATGCGTTATTAAATGAAAAACGAGTAATCGTATCAGATATTGCTGGAACGACACGCGATTCTATCGATATGCCTTTTACTTATCATGGAAAAGAATTTGTTGTAATCGATACCGCTGGTATGAAAAAACGAGGAAGAATTTATGAACAAGTGGAAAAATATAGTTTGTTACGTTCCATGAGGGCCATTGATCGTAGCGATGTATGTGTTCTTGTTATCAATGCGGAAGAAGGGATTATCGAACAAGATAAACATATTGCTGGATATGCTAAAGAAGCAGGAAAACCCATTGTTCTAGTTGTTAACAAATGGGATAAAATAGAAAATAAAGATCAAGAAATGAAACGATTTAAAAAATTAATTCAAGTAGAATTTCCTTTTATTTCTTATGCTCCTATTGTCTTTTTATCAGCTTTGACTAAAAGAAGAATTCATACTCTTATGCCAGAGATAGAAATAGTTTTTGAAAATAGTAAAAAAGAGATAAAAACTAGTATTTTAAATGAGGTAATCAGAGAAGCTTACTCGCTTAATTTACCTCCATCTTATAAGAATCGAAGATTAAAAATTTATTTTATATCTCAAGTTGATCATTGCCCACCAACGTTTCAAATTCAAGTAAATAGTAAAGGATTAGTTCATTTTTCTTATCAGAGATACTTGGAAAATAAATTACGAGAAGCGTTTGACTTTACAGGAACACCTATCGTTTTACAATTTAAAAATAAAGGAGAAGAATAAGGAGGAAACATGAAAAACCAATTAGCTAGTTTTTTAGATTATTATCGAATTTCTTATCAAAATCAATCGACACAAGATATTTTGGAAGATGATATTCATACTACCGCTATTTATTATGGATTTGATGAAGAAATTATAAAAAATGATATTCAAAAAATAAGAGAATATATTGAGCCCAAGCACTATGATTTAAAAGAGACAAAAGATTTTATACAATATGTAAAAAATTTACCGATGTTAAAAATAAATGGAATTAAATTATATCTTCCATTTGTTCAAGATTTTTCTTCTCAAGTGGTAACATTGACAGAATATTTAAATTCAAAAAATATTTCTTATGCTATAAAAATAGCAAAATTAAAACGAAATGATAGTTGTACCTTGAGAGTAAATAATATAGAAGACGCAAAAGATATTATCGATTTTGTCAAAACTCATTTAAAAGATTCTCTTGGTTCATGTGGCCCTTTTATTCCGACGATAGATAATATTGGAGTGGTAAAAGATTACAATCAATCATTTAATCAAAAAATGTCTTTTGTAATGAAAGAATATCTTATTTCGAAAAAGACAAAAATAGAGCGAGAACAAATTCAAGAAAGTGACTTTAAAAAATTTTTTCTAGAATTTATCAAAAAAAATAAATTTCAAGAAATCGATCAAAAGATTTATAGTCATGCGTATCTATCATATTGTCTAACAGAAGAGGAATATATGGATTATCTATCCCATGATACGATGATGGAAAATGTATCTACGGGAAAAGGAAAACACGATGTCTTAGAAGAATCTTTGAGAATTTTAAATGAATATATTAATGATGAAGAAACGATGAAACATCTATTACGCTGTTTAACTCATGGAATATATCCTCCTATTTTAAAAGATTTTAATAAAGAAACAAAATTAGCTAGCCAAAAATTACGATATTTATCTTCTCAAGATGTTATTCGTGATTTTCAGAAATGGGGAAAAAGTGAAGATATGGAGCAGGCTATTTCTAATATTTATCATATAATAACGACTACTTTTTCTCGTCAACAGCTTCTTCATAGTTCACAAATTTCGTCTATTATTGATGAGGCTCTTTTAAAAACATATCAAAAATATGGTGCAATTCAAGCAATTGGAGCGATGAAAAGATGTATTGATGAAGAGTTTTATGATTCTATTGTAAGAGGGGAAGGAACGAGGGAAAATTTAAAACAACTTTCTCCAGAACAATTACGATATTATTTTCAAACAAAAAAAGAACAAGATAAAATTGAAAAATCAATTTATGAATACTTAGAAGATTTATTACAAAAGCAAGAAGAAAAAGGAAAAGGCCAAAAATAAAACGAGTTTTCTCGTTTTATTTTTTTATAATACAATGGCAAATAGATTACCGCTACCTTTATTTACTAATTTTCCTAATGTTTGTTGTAATTTAAAACGGGCATTTTCTGGTAATAATGATAATTTTGCTTGAATTCCTTCTTTGACAATCTCATTTAATGTTCGACCAAAAATTTCACTTTGCCAAATATTATCAGGATTGGTATCATAGTCTTTCATCAAGTAATTAATTAATTCTTTACTTTGAAGTTCTGATCCAATAATTGGTTCAAAAGTAGATTCTACGTCGACACGTATCATGTGGATAGATGGTGCGGTTGCTTTTAATTTTACCCCATAACGATTTCCTTGTTTGATAATTTCTGGCGTATCTAATTTCATGTCAGAAAGTGTTGGGGAAGCGACCCCATATCCTGTTTGCTTTACCATTTTTAAAGCACTTTTAATTTGATCGTATTCCGTTTTTGTTTCTTGATAATCTTGAAATATTTTTAATAATTCTGATTTTTTACGAATGTCATGTCCTATAATTTCTCTTAGCATTTGATCGTATAAAGAAGGATTAGCTTCTAATCGAATCGTTACGATTCCTGTTGCTGGATCAACTTCTGAAAGATAACTTTTATCGATATATTCACATTCTTGAAAATGTTTTGTTATTTGATCGACATCTCGTAATTTATCAATCTCTAAGACACTTTCTTTCATTTTTTCAATATATACTTTTTTTAACCAGTTATTTGGAGAAAGATAAGCAATCCATTCTGGTATCTCAGTATTCACTTCTAATACAGGAAATTCATAAAGAGCTTCTCGCAAGATATTATACATATCTTTTTCGGTCATATTTTCTACATTGATAGGAAGGACCGGAATTCGATATTCTTCTTGTAGTTGTTCTTTTATTTTTTCTGTTTCTGGCATCATTGGATGAGCCGAGTTTAAAACGACGATAAAAGGTTTTCCTAATTCTTTTAATTCTTGAATGGCTCTTTTTTCTGCTTCGATATAATTAGTTCTTTTAATTTCTCCAAAAGAACCATCAGTTGTTATGACAATTCCAATTGAAGAATGTTCTTTGATTACTTTTTCAGTCCCGATTTCTGCCGCTTCGACAAAGGGTATTTCTTCTTCATACCAAGGACATTTGACCATTCGTGGACCATTTTCATCTTCGTAGCCATTTACTCCTGGAATTACATAACCAACACAATCAATTAATCGAATATTAGCGGTAAAATCATCAATTTGTACACTAGCCGCATTACTAGGTACAAATTTTGGCTCTGTCGTCATAATGGTTTTTCCTGCCGCGCTTTGTGGGATTTCATCCAAGGCTCTTTTTTTCTCATATTCATCTTGAATATTAGGAACAACTAAACTCTCAATCATTTTTTTTATGAATGTTGACTTTCCTGTACGAACAGCTCCAACAACACCAAGGTATAAATCTCCTCCTGTACGACTGGCAATATTCTTTATAATTTCATATTTTTCCATTTCATCCCTACTTTCTAAGTCACTAAACTATATGCAAAATGAAAAAAAGTTATACATAAAAAAAGAAAATCATCATTTTCTTTTTTAGATTAATTTATCTAAATCTTTTGGCACTTCATCATTTAAGACGGTATGAATAATTTTATCTTCTTTTTCTTTGGAAACATCTTTTCCTGTCATACTTCCAATTTCATGAATAATTTCTCTTAGGGTATTTTCATCTTTCATATTTCCATCTTGTAATTTTTTTGCCAACATTAAAATGGTATCTTTATTTACATTTGTCCTTTTTTCTACTTTTTTAAAAAAACTATCTGAAAAGTTCATGAACTATCCCTCCTAAATTACTATATGTAATTAGTAAAGAAGGGTTATTTTAGAACCACTTTTTTTAATAAAACCTTCTTCCTTTAAATATTTCATCTCTCTCATCATAGCACTTCGATCAATATTTAAGTAGCTGGCAAGCTGGGTAAGAGAAAGGGGAAGGGAAAAAGTTTTGCTTGATTTTTGATAAGATAGGGAAGAAAAATAGGAAAGCAATTTATCGCGAATACTTCGTTTTGTTAAAATTTCGATTCGATCGTTCATAGAAATCATCTTTTGTGATAATAGGCGAAGGAGCTGATCGATTAAAGCATTGTGAATGGGACATTTTTTATTACAAGGTTGAAATAAGTAATCATAATAAAAAAATAAAACTTTGGCTTTTTCGGTAGCGTATACTTCCATTTGAGTATTACTACTAATAGAATAAAATAATTCTCCAAATAAATCTTCATTAGAAAAATGATCTAATACTGTTTCATTTCCGTTGAAGTCATATCGAATTAAAGAAGCTTTTCCTTCTAATAAAAGACAAATTTGATTACGATTTTCAACATATGTAGTAATTGTTTCTCCTTTGTCAAATACTTTACATTTTATTCGTGAGCAAGCTAAAAAGGGATTTTCCTTATGATTTAAGCTCAATTCTTCTATCATGATTTCCACCTACGATTCTTAAAATAATTATATTTCATTTTTGTTGCAAATGCAACAATATATTTTGAAAAAGTTGTGCTATGATAATTTCAAGATAGGTGATCGTATGAAGGTAGTAAAAAGAAATGGCAGTATTGTCGAGTATAATGCTAATAAAATACATGATGCAATAGAAAAGGCAAATAATGTTACCGTAGAAGAAGATCGAATTGGCGAAAAAGAAATTCAAGAAATTATTCATTATATTGAAAAATTAGATAAGAAAAGAATGTTAGTAGAAGACATTCAAGATATTATTGAATTTAAATTGATGGAATATGGGAAATATGCCTTAGCCAAAAAGTATATTGTTTATCGATATAATCGAGCTTTAGTTCGAAAACAAAATACGACCGATGAATCAATCTTAACGATTATAAAGGATAAAAGTAGAAATACCTTGGAAGAAGAACAAAAACTACTCGCTTCTGCTCAAAGAGATTTTATTGCTGGGGAGGTATCGAAAGATTTAACGCAACGTATTTTACTACCAGATAAGTTAATTCAAGCTCATGAAAAAGGAATTTTATATTTTCATCATATGGATTATTTTTTACAACCGATTATCAATTATAGTAATATTCGATTAAAAGATATGCTCGATCAAGGAACCATTATCAACGGACATATGATTGAAAGCCCCAAAAGTTTTTTAACCGCTTGTAATATATTGACACAAATTTTAGCTTTAGTAGAAAGTGGACAGTATGGAGGAGAAGTTATTGATATAAAAGCGCTAGGAAAGTATGTCGGTGTCAGTCGAGCAAAATGGAAAAAACTTTTCACGTTACAAGTAGGGGATAAGTTATCGGAGCAAGATCTTCAAAACCTCGTCAATTTACAAGTCAAAAAAGAAATTGAGTCGGGAATTCAAACAATTTATTATCAATTAAATATATGGATGGCATCCAATGGGAAAAAACCATCTGTCACATTTCTTTTACATCTAGATGAAAAAGATGAATATGTAGAAGAAAATAAGTTGATTATTTCGGAAATATTAAAACAAAGAATACAGGGAATAAAAGGAGAAGATGGAACTTATTTTTCTCCATTGATACCGGATCTTGTCTATGTTTTAGATGAAAATAATAATTTGACAGGTGGTAAATATGATGACATTACAAGAATTAGTGTAACTTGTAGTAAACTTCGAAAATCGCCTTCTTATTTATCGGCTTTAAAAATGAAAGAACAATATGGGGGTATTTTTTCTCCAACAAGTGATCATTTATTTTTTCCTCCTTGTAAAAATAAAGAGGAAATAAAAAATGGAGAAGGAAGATTTAATCAAGGCATCGTCACTATTAATTTACCGCAAATCGCTCTAGCTACCGAACAGAAGGAAGAATTATTTTGGGAAGAGTTAGAAAAACGATTAGAACTATGTTTTGATGCTTTGATGCGAAAGCATTATTCACTATTAGGTACTTCTTGTTTAACAAGTCCCATTCATTGGTGCTACGGGGGAATTTCTCGACTTGAAAAAAGAGAAAAAATCGATTCTTTATTAAAAGGGGATATTTCTAATTTGACTCTGGGATACGTAGGTCTTTTCGAAGTATCCTATCTCATGACAGGAGGAAGTCCTTATGAAAAAGAAGGAAAAAATTTTATTATTAAACTGTTAAAAAAATTAAATAAAACATTAGAACGATGGAAGGAAGAAACCTCTGTTGCATTTACCTTAAGCATGATAACAGATAAACAGGTAACTTCTTCCTTATTAAAGAAAGATTTTGAACAATATGGTTATCAAAAACAAGTAACAGATAAAGAATATTATGGTATGTCTCAACCTAGACCGAATGATATTATTGATTATTTGGAATGGGAAGAAAGTATCGAAAAGTATTCTTTAGGCGGATTTTTTACTTCGCTAGATGAAGAACAATTAACGGATGAAATTATCACTTTTATCAGTCATCATAATCGTTATGTAGGTTTTGAAAATAAAAATTAGAAAGAGGGAAAGAAAATGAAAACAAAACAAACAAAACGTTCCATAAAGGATATTAAAATTATTAAAAGAAATGGAAACAAACAAGATTTTGATGGAAACAAAATTAAAATAGCTATTCGAAAAAGTGCCGAACGAGTAATGGTAGAGTTGACACCAGAAGCAGAAGATAAGGTAGTTAATTATGTTATTTCTTATTTGGAGACGCAAAGTACAGATCCAGGTATTCAACAAATTCATAATTGTGTAGAAGCTGCTTTGGAAGAAGTTAATCCTTTAGTAGCCAAAAGTTATCGTGAATACCGTAATTATAAAAAAGAATTTGTACAAATTTTAGATAAAGTATATAAAAAGGCACAAGCCATCAGTTATATTGGTGATAAAGAAAATTCCAATACGGATAGTGCTTTAGTATCGACTCAAAGAAGTCTTGTCTATGGACATTTAAATAAAGAATTATATCAAAAATTCTTTTTGACACCATCTGAAGTAGAAGCCTGTGAAATTGGGTATATCTATA
>CANQYN010000045.1 GCA_947628105.1 uncultured Bacilli bacterium | reverse complement strand
CACGTGTTACTCACCCGTCTGCCACTCAATGGCAACCCAAATCCAATCTTGTACAAGTACGCAACCTTCATTGGACCATTTCGTTCGACTTGCATGTCTTAGGCATGCCGCCAGCGTTCATCCTGAGCCAGGATCAAACTCTCCAAAAAAAAATAATTTCTTTTGTAAATTAATTGTTTTACATCCTAACTTGTGAATTGACTTTTTGCTCAGTTTTCAAAGATCATTTCGCTTTCTTTACAAAAGCCATTTCCAGTATATCAAATACTGGTTATTAAGTCAAGAGTTTTTTTATCAAATTTATTAAACTCTTTTGAATCGACTTTTTTTGCTTTAAAATAAAGGGATTTGTGTTGAAAGCAATACTAATATATCAAATTAAAAACACATTGTCAATAATATTTTTAAACTTTTTTCAAAGAAAATAAAATATTGACATTTTTTATAAAATAAGACCTTACGTCCTAATTTATACTATGCAATATTTTATTTCTTATTACTATTTTTTTCTTCTTTTTTTAATTTTTCATACAACAAATAATATTGATAATTTGTATCTTGATCAAAAATTTTAGAATGACTTTTATAAAGAGCAATTAAATCGGCTAATCCGTTTTGAATTACTTTATCTAATTTTTTAGAATAATGCATCTTTTTTTTAGATGATTCATATTCTAGCTTATCTAGTACATGATATTCCCCATTAGGAAATATTCTTAAATCGAGATCATAATCAATATATTTTACAGTTCCTTCTTCTAAAATAAAAGGCGATGCGATATTGCAATAATATGAAAATCCATCTTTTTTCATTTGACCAATAATGTTATACCAACGATTTTTAAAATAATACATAATAGCAGGTTCTCTTGTCTTCCAACAAATTCCTTCTGCTCGAGTTACCATTGTCTTCTTATTTCCAAGAACAATATAATTTTTTTTGACATCTAGCACTATCGCTTCATCCCAAGAACGATGCACTTTTCCATTATGTTTATAACTATGTATTTTATATTTATCTCCTACTTGTATCTTTTTCATATATTCCTTCCCTTTTTTTCATTATAAACTGTTATCTAAAAAAGTACAATAAAAAAAGTTCAACTAAGAACTTTTTTACATTTATTTTGTTATTACTTCTAAGGCTTTTTGTAACTGATTATCATTTTCTTCTGTTGGCTCATCATAATATTTATTATTTAATGAAACAGTATAATCTGGCGCTACTCCCTTTTTATTAATCCAATTTCCTTTTGGTGTTAACCATTTTTTGGTAGTAAATTTATACTCACTATCGTCTGGCAATGTTACTAACTCTTGAATAGTTCCTTTTCCATAACTATAAGTTCCTACAATGTCAGCACCATATTCTTCTTTTAAAGCCGCACTTAACATCTCTGATGCGGAAGCACTACTATTATTTTGTAACACGACAATAGGATATCGTTTTGTTTTCTTTCCTTTTGAATAAAACTTCGTTTTTACTCCTTGTTTTTCAGTTTGATAGATAACATGAGAAGAATCTAAGAATAAAGATAATATATTTGTTGCGACAGATAACTGTCCTCCGTTATTATCACGAACGTCGATAATAATAGAATCGACATTTTGTTCTTCTAATTTTTCTAAATTCTCTTTAAATTGTTTATACGATACATTAGAAAAAATACTTATATAAATATATCCTACCTTTTTATTATTTTTTTCAATTATTTTTGATGTTACAGAAGTTAAAGTTACTTTAGCCCTTTTTATCGTCATTGTTTTTTCTTTTTTATCTCGTAATACAACGATTGTAAATTCTTCTTTCTTTCCTTTTTTAATATAATTAGAAACTTCATCAATGCTTTTTTCTTTTGTATCCATATCATCTACTTTTATAATGATATCGCCTGCTTTTAATCCGGCTTTTTCTGCTGGACTATCACTATATACACTAACAATTTGATTTCCTTTTTCTACACTGACAATTTCAATTCCAATTCCAGTATATTCTCCCGCTAGATTAATATTGAAATTTTCTTTTTCCGTCTCATCCATAAAGGCACTATAATCATCATCTAGGCCTCCTAGCATTCCAGCCATAGCATCTTTAATTAAATCGTCCCCATTTACATCACCGATACTATTTTCTAATACATAGTTATAATTTCGAATAAAAGTTTTTAAGTTTTTATCTAAATTAAGACCCTTTGAAAAATTTCTCGATAAAGCAACTCCCATTATTAAACTGACAATACAAGTTAACAAGATAAGGAAGACAACTTCTTTCGTTTTAAATTCTCCTTTTGTTGGAGAAAGAACAGATTTCTTTTTTCCTATTGTTGAAGTAGAATTTATCGTTTTTTTCTCTTCTTTATTTTTATTGAAAGAACTTACTTTAGATGTTTTTACCGATACCTTTTTAGGCTCTTTTTTAACTGTTTTCTTTTTTACTGACTTTTTATTATTTTCATTTTTTTTTGCCTCTGCCATATTATCACCATTCTTACTATATCATATTATCATAATAAAGTCCAACAAAAAGAACTTAACTATTTATTAAGTTCTGAAAGTTTATTATTAATCTTTGTAGAATCCTCGATTGTCTCGATAATTTCTTTATCTTTAATTGTCAATAACGTATTCCCTTTAAATTTTAAATTATCTTTTTCAAAATTGCTTTTCTTAGCTTTGGAACTTTTATTAAAAATATTATTTAAATCTACGGTATATAACTTTACTTTATGTTCCTGTTCTTGATACGTTTCCGCTGCTTTTGTAAGCATGTCAGCGAAAGGATCTTTATCATCAATGACAAGGACATAATAATCTCCATTTCCTTGTTGAAAAATAGTTCCAATCATAATTTCTTTATACTGAATTTTTGCGGTTTGTAAACTATTATTAAAGATATCTGAATCATCTGGGTGTTCAAATTTGGCAGTGCAAAGATAAATTACTGCTAAAATTAACACGATTACAATAATAAGAATACCTAGTTTTTTTAAATCATTTATTTCAGGAACACTCTTTACGGTACTTGCCTGTTTTTTTGTTTTTGTTACTTTCTTTTTTGTCATTTCTACCACCGTTTCAATTATAACATATTTTATATAAGAAAGTAAACGTTTATTTTTCTAACGCTTGTGTCGTTACCGATCTAGCGACTTGCAATAATTCTTCTTCATCCAATGATGTCGAAGAGGCATAATATTCTACACCATTACTAATCCAACTAATGTAGTTATCACTAACACTTCCAAAAACATCTGATAACATTTCTGGTTCGCCACTTACATTAATCACTTCTAATTCATCGCTTACAGCAGCAGTCTCTTCTACTAAAGTAAATGGGTTTTCTCCTTTAAAGGTTAAGATTATTCTTTCTCCTGAAGTTGTTTTTACTTTATCTTCTGATGCAAGATAAGTATCCTGAGGAATATACATTGGATATAATACATCTGATAATTCTTTTGTGCTTTCTTCTATTGCTTGATCATTTTTCATGCTCATATTCGTATTCAAATTGAAATATTCTTCATCAAATTTGGCATTTTTCTTAATTTCACCAAATTTCATATCAATTCTAACTTTTCCTTCTTTATCTAATACTTCTACCTTTTTTAATGTACCTTCTTTATCAAAATAAATTTTTTGATTTTTTAATTCTGTATTGTTAGAATACATTACTTTTGTTTTTACAATCCGATAATCTCCTTCTGTTTCTACCTTAGGATCATCCTCGTTTTCTATATCTGTTAAAATTGTTTGTAACAAATAGCTTTGTGAATTATTATATGGCCATTCACTTTGAAATTTAAAACTTTTATTTAATGATGGCGTCAATATATAAACTCCTTCTTTATTTTTTAAAATAATTTGTTCGTGATCATTGGTTTTATTTTTTAAACTAACGCGAAAATTGTCATCCTTTTTATAAGATACTTCTACATCATAAGTATAATTATCTTCATTATTATAAATTTTTAAATCTCCTGTAATATAGTAACTATTCATTTTATTTACTTCTTTTTTAAAATTCCCAATAACATCATTTTTATTCTTTCCAAAGCATCCTGTTATTAAGAAAATGCTTAGAAAAGATACTGTAAAAATAAATACCTTTCTCATTTCTTCACCTCATATTCACTTAATTATATTTTGAAAAAATGAAAGATATGAATATTTTTTAGTAAAACTTTCATAATAATTTATAGAAAGGAGCAACAATATGGAAGTTTTACAAAAAATTGCTTTAGTTCTTACTATTATCGGGGCAATTATATGGGGAATGGTAGGACTTTTTAACTTTAATCCTATTGACTACTTATTTGGTATGAATATTATTGCGAGAATTATTTATACATTAGTAGGAATAGCTGGATTAATTAATATCGGCTTATTATTTGAACATCATGATTAAAAAAACTTCACCTATGTGAAGTTATTTTTTTTGTAATTTTACTTTAATTTGTTTTGTTTTTGATACATATTGTAATTTTGAATCTGTTCCTTCTACTTTGACATCTACATCATAAGTTCCCGCTTTATATCCGTCTAAATCAATGTAAGCATGAATATCACTAGAACGTAGATTTTTAATTACCGATTTAACTCCTTTTACAGTAACTGTTACAGTAGTGTCATCTTTACTTAATCCTTGAACAGAATAGTCCTCACCCAAATTTCTTGTGTCGATACTAATATCTTTAAAATCGATGCTATCTGCTTCCCCAACTGTTACTCGAATTGTAATATTATTAACAGATAGAGCTTTAATTCCTACTGGTTTTGGAATTTCGACGCGATATTCTTTATTTTCTTTTAATTTATCAACATCTATCTCGATAGGAATGTATCCTACTTCTTTTAATTCTTTTAACGCTTTGGTAGAGCCATACGCCATCACTTTTGCTTCACTTGATTCGATAGAACTAATTCCAAGACCAAAACTTAACTCTCCTTTTGGAATGATTTGGATAGGAATTTCTTCATGAGGAGAAGATATTTCAACATCGACATCAATTTTTTGAGGAACGATTTCAATATCCACTTTATCTCCATTTTCATCATAAGCAATTAAAGGAACATCTTTTAATGTATTTTTTCCTTCTTCATAAGATGCAAGTCCTTCTAAATTAATCAATGCTTTTACCGTCGCTACTTGTTCTAATTGATGTTCCGCCCCTTTAACGACAACTTTATCAGTATCATACTTAATATCGTCGACAACCAACTTAGAGTCTAAAACATCACTATTTAACACTTCTGTCGAAAGAGACATCGTCTTTGATACTTTTGGATAAATAACAACGGTTACACTAGAAGGATTTACCATATAACGAATATTTCCTGCATTTCGATTATATTTGACATCGACACGATGCGTTCCTGGTGTTAACCCACTTAAATCAACCGTAATATCATGAGTAGAAGATTGCTTGGCAATATACAAATCTGTCTTACTTCCAATTAAGGTAATATCAACCGATTCTGGGAGTCCTTCTACAACATATGCCTCTTCATTATAAACGACATTAACCGGTTGATTTTGAAGTACTTCTGCTTCATTATCATTAAATACAATAATTTTTCGATCAATCATGATAAAGATTGCAATAGCGATAAATAATGAAATAAAAAGTAATGTATTAGTAGAAGATAGCCAATTCTCAATATTTTTTCCTGAACTTTCAAACTTTTTAGTAAGTCGAAAAATTAATTTAGTGACAGGCGTTACAATCGTTCGATCAATAATGACGCCAATATTATGAAAGAAGGTTTTTATCATTTTAATTATTTTCTTCATCTTGATCGTCTCCTTCTTCTGTAAATATCGTTTTCTTTGGTCTTAATTCTTCTAATAAAATCATCTTTAACTCATCAATAGTCAAATTATAATTTAATTCTCCATTCATCGCAATTGAAATTCTTCCCGTTTCTTCTGATACAATCAAAGCAATACAATCACCTGTTTCAGAAATTCCTAAAGCAGCTCTATGTCTAGTTCCCAATCGCTTACTAATTTTTAAATTATCACTCGTTGGGAAGACCGCACCAGCACTTGTAATTTTATCGCCCTGTATAATTGTTCCTCCATCATGTAATGGATTATTTGGAAAGAAAATAGCAATCAATAAATCTGAAGAAATATCAGCATATAGTTTTTTTGATTTTTCAATATAATCGTTTAAACTATTATCACGTTCAATAACAATTAAAGCTCCAATACGAGATTTCTTTAAATAATCCATTGCGGTTGCAATTTCATATACTACTTTTTCTCGCTCATCTACCGTCAATACTTTATGGCGTCCCAACAATTGGCTTCTTCCTAAGTACTCTAACACATTTCTAATCTCTGGTTGAAATATAACGATAAGTGCCAAAGGTCCCCAAGTAATAATATAATCCAGTATATATCCAACTGTTACTAGATTAAATATATCACTGGCAATTTTTAGTGCAATTAAAATTAAAATTCCTTTAAAAAGTAGTACCATTTTTACATTTCTTCTAAAATTTTTCAAAATATAATATAGTAAAAACCATACTACCATAACATCCATTATTTTAGTTACTAAATTTATAATACTATCAAATGTCATATACTTACCTCCGTTTATCATTCTTTTAAATTATATCATATCCGCTTCGTTTGAACAAGACAAACATCTTTGTTTATCAAAAAATGTAGGGATTGCAATAATTCCCTACATCACATTAAAAATAGAGCCTTTAATGTTTCATCACCCATTCTTCATATCCCCCTATTAAACTTACCGTTTGATATCCTTGACGATTTAATATCTGACATAAATTCAGACTACTTTTTCCTTTTTGACAATAAATATAATAGGTTTTACCTCGTTGTAAATATAAATTCGGCCTCAATAGTAAAGCATCAAAATCAATATTTTTTGCGCCAGGAATATGATTGTCGTTATATTTTTCCCGATTTCGAATATCAATAATAGATATATCATGTGGTAATCTTAAAAAGTTTTCTATCGAAATACTAGACATTTAAAAATCACCCTACTACATTGTATGCATCAGGTGATTTTTTGATTTTATAAATCATCATCATAGAAAAAATCATCAAAGAATTGATCGTCAGTAATTTTTTCTTGACTAAGTTTTTTATCTTTATCAATTTTTTCTGGCGTAGTTTCAGGCAATTTATCATGCGTTTCTTCTTTTTTCTTAATCGTTACTCCACTTGCCATAATAGATTTAGGTTTTTCCTTATTTTTCTTATCCGCAATCTCTTGTTCCTTTTTCTCTTGTTCTTCGATTTCGGCAATTCTCTCATCAATTTTTCGAACTAATTCTTCTACATTCAATTTTGGTTTTGGAGAAGGAGTTTCAGAAATTTTTTCTGGTCCCATTCCCATTCCTGCGAAAGGAGATGGCCCGCCACCAAACATCGGTGGTCTCATTCCGACCATAGGAGAATCTCCACCTAACATACTATCAATTTTTTTCTTGCGCTTTTCATCAACTACTTTTTTCAAATCAAACACATGAATTTTTTGTTTTTCCCGTTGTGGGTAGGTAGCTTTTTTATATTTTTTCCCCCAAGCACCCATTTTTTCCATCTGCCAATTTGGTGTCATTTTTGTCTTAAATGGCATACATCTAGCTCGAAGTAAAATTAAAGTATTCTCAGGTAGACGTTGTAAATCACTGACTGTGACTAATGGTGTAGATGCCGTTTTATCTTTATCTTTTGATTTCTTTTCTCCGCAAAGCTTACTAATTTCCTCTAAAGACGATAATTCACTACTGATTAAATAAATAATATTACTACAGTTTCCTTTTATGGTATCCGCATTTTCCTTTCCATAAACTTCATTTAATTGAGCAAAATTTTGAATAATAAAATTAAAGCGAATTCTTCGTGAACGAGCGGCTGTTACCATGGTCGTTACATCCTTAAGAGGGGGCATATTGGCAAACTCATCCAATATAAAGTTTGTCCGGAAAGGAAGTTCTCCGCCCGTTTCTTGAGCAACTCGAATTAATGTTTCATAACACTGTTTCAAAAAAATAGTGACCAATGAGTGATAGGTAGTTTTTTCATCTTGAACGACAATAAATACTGCTGTTTTTTTGCGACCAATATCTTCCATATTAAAATCACTATGAGATAACATTTCTGATAAATTTTCACGAGAGGCAAACATTTTTATCTTTTGTTTAAATACAGAAATAATACTTCCTCTTGTTTCATTAGGAGAAAGCAAAGTACCAGATGCATTAACATAGGCAGAAGAGGTTTGATCTTTATCGCTAAAGTATTCATTTATGTAACGAGTCCCACCTATTTTTTCTTCTCCTACTGTCGTCATTAAATTAATACTATTTAAATTTATTTCTTCTGGTTTTCCATCGTCAAATAAAGCAAGAGAAACTCCGGCAAAATAATCCGCTCCCGTATTTTCCCAGAAAGGATCATCCGCTTTATTTTGAGCATCATAAATAATGTTTCGAGCCAAGTCATCCAATAACTCGTTTGCTTTATCTTGATTTCCTGATTTATATAATGAATAAGGAAGCGTCATCGGATTCCAACAATTTCCTTTTTGAGGGTCAC
>CANQYN010000044.1 GCA_947628105.1 uncultured Bacilli bacterium | reverse complement strand
TTTTCAATAATATCTAAAATTTTTCAAAATAAAAGACAAATAAGTAAAAATATTTACCTATTTGTCAACAGTCTGAAGAAAAGATTTGAAAAAATCTTTTCTTTTTTGATCCCAATTATATCCCTTGAATAAAGAGCAATATTTTGATAGAATAGTACTAGAATGGGATGATAGAGATGAAAAAAACAATCAAAGATTTTAATTTGAATGGGAAAAAAGTAATTATGCGTGTGGACTTTAATGTTCCTATGAAAAATGGAGAAATCGTAGATGATAATCGGATTCGTCAAAGTTTAGAGACAATTCGTTATGCGCTTGAAAATAATGCTAAGTTAATTTTGCTTTCTCATTTAGGGAGAATAAAAGAAGAAGCAGATAAAGAAAAAAATAATTTACAACCGGTAGCTATTCGTTTAGAAAAATTATTGAATCAAAAAGTATTATTTGTTCCTAAGACAAGAGGGGAAGAAGTTGAAAGAGCAATTCAAAATATGAAGGAAAAAGAAATCATTTTACTTCAGAATACTCGATATGAAGATTTGGATGACAAAAAAGAAAGTAAAAATCATCCTGAATTAGGGGAATATTGGGCTAGTTTAGGTGATATTTATATCAACGATGCTTTTGGAACTGCCCACCGAGCTCATGCTTCTAACGTGGGAATTGCATCCCATCTTCCAAGTGGTGTTGGATTTTTAATCGAAAAAGAATTAAAAATAATGAAAGAAGCCATCGATAATCCTAAAAGACCACTAACTATTATTTTAGGAGGGGCTAAAGTAAGTGATAAAATTGGTGTCATTGAAAATTTAGCAGAAAAAGCGGATCATTTATTAATTGGAGGAGCAATGGCATATACTTTTTTAAAGGCATCTGATTTTGAAATTGGCAAATCGTTGTTAGATGAAGAAAATATTCCTTTTTGTAAAAGAATGCTAGAAAAGTATAGTGATAAAATCATTTTACCAATCGATAGTATAAATGCTACTGAAATATCAGAAAATGCTGTTCCAAGAGAATGTTTTATTAATGAGATAAAAGAAAATGAAATAGGACTTGACATTGGACACGGAACAATAAAAGTATTTAAAAATTATTTACAAGATAGCAAAACTATTATTTGGAATGGACCTGTTGGATATAGCGAAATAAAATCGTTTGCCAATGGGACACGGGAACTTTTAGAAATATTAAAACAAAGTGATGCTATTACGATAATTGGAGGGGGAGATACTGCTAGCGCTGCAATTCAATTAGGATATGAAAAAGATTTGACTCATATTTCTACTGGAGGAGGAGCTTCTTTAGAATTATTAGAAGGAAAAGAATTGCCAGGAATAAGCTGTATCGATGACAAA
The DNA here is from genome assembly GCA_947628105.1 of uncultured Bacilli bacterium. GTDB lineage: Bacteria > Bacillota_I > Bacilli_A > RF39 > UBA660 > CANQYN01. The sequence continues at coordinate 7,351 of CANQYN010000044.1, read as the reverse complement.
AATGAATAACAAAGTAAAACAAACAATTAGTTTTTTAGTACTTTTTATTGTTACGATTTTGGTTTTATATTTTACTTTAAAAGATAATTATGAAGCAATTATCGAAGAAATAGTCCATATTAACAAAATATGGCTTTTAGTCGGATTTATTTTAATTTTTGGATATTGGGGTTTAAAAGCTGTCGTCATTCAAAATTTATCAAAAAAAATTCAAGATCAATTTTCTTTTAAACAAGCGATGGAAATGACTTTAAAAACGAATTTTTTTCATGCTGTTACTCCTTTCGCAACGGGAGGACAACCATATCAAATTTATTATTTAAAAAAAGCTGATATTCGCCTTTCGGATGCTTCTAATATCGTGATTCAAAATTTTATTATTTATCAAATTGCCTTAGTTATGTTAGGTGTTATAGCAGTTTTAAGTAATCATTTTTTAGGACTATTTCCAGATAATAATTTATTAAAATATTTAGTGACGTTAGGATTTATTTGTAACTTAATCGTAATTATTGGTTTATTTGTTTTAACTTCTGCCAAAAAACTAAATCAATTTGTTATGAAACATGTAATTGGTTTTCTTGCCAAGTTAAAAATTATTAAAAATAGAGAAAAAACAGTAAAAAAATTTCAAGAGTCATTAGAAGAATTTCATAATGGGAAAAAACTGTTATTAAAAGATAAGAAAAATTTTATAAGGCTTATTATTGTCGATCTTTTTGCGCTAATATGTCAATATGCCATTCCTCTTGCTTTATTATTTGGAACAGGTGATTATACAAGCATGAATTTATTTACTGCTCTTGTCGCTTCTTCTTATGTGATGCTTCTTGGCTCTTTTGTTCCGATTCCCGGAGGGACAGGAGGATTAGAATATGGATTTATGGTATTTTATGGATACTTTATAACGAGCTCTTCTCTTTCGGCTGTGATGTTATTATGGCGTTTTATCACGTATTATTTCGCCCTTATTTTAGGAACGATTTTACTAACTATTAGAAAGAAGAAAAAAATATGCGAATAGGTTTATTTACAGATACTTATACTCCTTTTATTAATGGGGTTACTACTAGTATTATCATGTTAGAAAAGGCTTTAAAACAAGCTGGACATGAAGTATTTATCGTTACTGTTAATTCAGAAGATATTGCTTATAAATATGAAGATAATACTCGAATAGTTCGAATTCCTGGAATTCCCATTGGAATATATGACTATCGACTTACTGGAATTTATCCTTTAAAAGCACTAAGTATCATTAAAAATTGGAATTTAGATATCATTCATTCTCATACAGAATTTGGAGTTGGAACATTTGCTCGAATTATTGCCAAGCAATATGATATTCCTCTTGTTCACACTTATCATACGATGTATGAAGATTATGTTCATTATATTACAAAAGGACATTTTAATCGTTCTAGTAAAAAGATAGTGGAATATTTAACGATGTTTTATTGTGATAAAACTGCTAAAAAATTGATTGTACCAAGTAAAAAAACATATCAATTATTTAAAGAAAAATATAAAGTAGAAAAAGAGATAGAAATTATTCCTACCGGAATGGAATTAGATCGTTTTTTTCAAGAAAAGTTTAGTCAAGAAGAAGTAATGAAAACAAAACGAGAACTAGGAATTAGAAAAGACGATTTTGTCATTTTATTTGTAGGACGCCTAGCGAAAGAAAAAAATGTAGAATTTTTATTAGAATCACAAAGTAAGATATTAAAACATAATAAAAAATGTAAACTTGTAATCGTGGGAAGTGGCCCAGATTATGAACATTTTATTGAATATAGTAAAAAGTTAAAAATCGATAAATCAGTTATTTTTACAAATGCTATTCCATGGGAAGAAATTCCTAAGTATTATCAAGTTGCCAATATATTTGTTAGTGCTTCTAAAACGGAGACACAAGGATTGACAATTTTAGAAGCGATGGCAGCTTCAAAACCTGTTGTTTGTATTATAGATGATGCTTTTAAAGAAACTGTAGTATCTGGAAAAAACGGATATATGTTTGAAACTCAAGAAGAATATGTTAAAATTGTTACGCAATTGATGAAAGATAAAAAAACGTTAGAAAAATTAGCGATTGAGGCGAGAAAAACCGCTGAACAGAGAACGTTAAAAAAATTTGCGACACAAATATTAAAAGTTTACAATAGTTGTCTAGACGAATGTAGACAAAATAAGCCATGGTATGATAAACTAATAAATAGGATAAAATCAGGTTTACGAAAAGAATAAGAGAGGGATATTTATGGAAGAAAGAATTATTGTCGGGAACATGAAAGTAGACATGTTAAAAGAAGACGCTCTACATTATGTAGAAACATTTAAAGGAGAATATAACAATGTAGTATTGTGTCCATCTAGTATTTATTTAAATTATTTTATGGATACTAAGGTAAAATTAGGACTTCAAAATATTTTTTATGATGGAACTATTTGTACGGGTGAAATTACTTCTCGTCAAGCCGTTAGTATGGGAATTAAATATGTTATTATCGGTCATAGTGAAAGAAGATATTATTTAGATGAAAGCAATGAAACAATCAATAAAAAAGTAAAAGATGCGGTAGAACATAATTTAGGTGTTTTACTTTGTGTTGGAGAATCAGAAGAAGAAAAAGAAAACGGAAGAGCCGATGAAGTAATCAAGCGTCAGGTGTATACTGCCTTACGCGGAATCGAAAACATTCGTAATGTCGCAATCGCATACGAACCAGTTTGGGCAATCGGAACAAACAAATTACCAACGAACGATGAAATTAAAGATAAAGTATTACTTATCAAAAAAGTTTGTAAAGATTTGTTAGGATATGAAAATGCCCGTGTTATTTATGGGGGATCTGTCAATGTAGAAAACGTAGAGGAATTAAATAAAATTGAAGAAATTTCTGGTTTTTTAATCGGAGGTGCATCAACGGAACCAGAAACTTTTGAAAAAATTATCCAAATTATTAATAATCGACAAAATTAGCTAATTTTCATACTAGCATTTCGACTTTATATTTAGTATAATAATAAACAGAACAAGCAGTACTACTTAGAAAGGAAAAAGGAAAATGAAAACGATTAAAGTACTAATGATAGATGACAACCAAAGTCTTATCGATATGGTTCGTGAGTATTTTAAAAGTAGTAATGAAGTAAGTATTGAGTTGTGTGCCAATGATGGAGAAGAAGGAATTAAGCTAATTGAAGAAAGACAAAATGATTATGATATTATTTTACTTGATTTGATTATGCCTAGAAAAGATGGACAATATGTTTTAAAAGAAATGGAAAAACGTGATATAAAAAAAGATGTTATTGTTGTAACTAGTTATAATGATCCTAAAGTTATTACTCAAATATCAGAAAGTATTGCTAGTTATTTTATTTTAAAACCATTTGATATGACTGATTTAGAAAGTAAAATTATCGAAGTGGCTAATTATGAAGAAGAAAAAGGAAAAAATATTAACATTAAATATAATAATATTCAAATGTCTATTACTAAAATTTTACATGAATTAGGGATTCCTTCTCATATAAAAGGATATCAATATATTCGAGAAGGAATTAGTATTATTTATGAACGCCCTGAAGTAGTAGGTGGAATTACAAAAGAACTGTATCCTGAACTAGCTGAAAAATTTGATACGACGGTATCTCGAGTAGAAAGAGCGATTCGCCATGCGATTGAAGTAAGCTGGAATCGGGGAAGTTGGGATTTGATGGAAGAGATATTTGGACATAGCGTCGATATCGATAAAGCAAAACCTACTAACAGTGAATTTATTGTTACTATTGCAGATAAATTAAAATTAGAAACAATGGCCTTATAGCATTGTTTTTTTGTTTTTATGTATTATTTATGATACAATAACAATAGAAGATAATATGAGATTATTTTGACAAGACAAGAAAAATATTTTAGAAAAAAGTTAGGTGAATTATGAAGGAACAGATATTAGAAATATTAAAAAAGGAAAACGGGGCTTTAGATATTCATACTTTAGCGAGATTATTGAACGCAGAAGAGTTAGAAAAATTTAAGCAATTAATTAAAGAATTAAATGAATTAGAAGAATCGTTAGAGGTATATCGTACAAACAAAGATAAATATATGTTATTTGAAAACAGTAATTTAAGAAAAGGTATTTTAATTGGAAAGAAAGGTGGATATGCCTTTGTCGATGTAGAAAATGAGGAAGATATATTTATCAGTTATGAAAATTTTAATGACGCTATTTCTGGAGATGTGGTCATTGCTGAAATTACTAAACATACAGAAAAAGGATTGGAAGGAAGAATTGTTCGGGTAGTAGAAAGAAAGCAACAACAATTTGTGGGAGAATATTATCAAAAGGGAAAAGATGGAATCGTTCAATTAGATGATGCTTCTTTTAATTTAAAGATATTTCTTGCGAAAGAAGATCGTCATGGCTTAGTTGATGGCCATAAAGTATTGGTAAAATTACATCGTAAAATAAAAAATAATGAATATTATGGAAAAATCGTAAAAATTATTGGTCATAAAGATGATCCAGGAATTGATATTACAACGATTGCTTATAAGCATGGAATTGAAGAAGAATTTCCTCAGGAAGTAATTGATGAACTTCAAAATATTCCTGATTCTGTCAGTGAAGAAGAAATTATAAATCGGTTAAATCATAATGGTCGAGATTTAAGAGAAGAGACAATATTTACCATTGATGATGAAAAAACAAAAGATATTGATGATGCCATTTCGATTAAAAAAATGACCAATGGAAATTATGAATTAGGAGTTCATATTGCGGATGTCAGTTATTATGTAAAAGTAGGTTCTGCTCTTTACGAAGAGGCTTTAAAAAGAGGGACTAGTGTCTACTTAGCAGACCGTGTTATCCCGATGTTACCTCACCAATTATCGAATGGAATATGTTCTTTAAATGAAGGAGAAGATCGTCTTACCCAATCATGTGTCATGGAAATTGATCCGACAGGAGAAATTGTTCATTTCGAAATTTTTGAAAGTGTTATACGTTCTAAAAAGAAGATGACATATCAAGCAGTAAATCAACTTTTGGAACAAAATAAAGTTTGCCCAGGATATGAAGCATTTCAGGACGATTTATATATGATGAAAGAACTAGCGTCTATATTAAGAAAACATAAAATAGAAAAAGGTTATATTGACTTTGATATCGATGAACCAACCATTCTTGTCGATGAAGAGGGAAAAGCAATCGATGTCGTTTTAAGAGAACGAGGAACAGGAGAAAAATTGATCGAAGATTTTATGATTGCTGCTAATGAAACTGTCGCAAGTTGTATCTATAATATGGATTTACCTTTTATTTATCGTGTTCATGGAGAACCAAGTAAAGAAAAAATAGATATTTTTTTACATTTTATCGCTACATTAGGATATAAAATAGAGGGAAAAATAAGAAATGCTACACCAAAAGAAATGCAAAAGTTATTGGAAAGTTTACAAGATAAGAAAGAATATCATATTTTATCAAAATTATTATTACGTTGTATGCAAAAAGCAGTATATGATGATAAAAATATAGGACATTTTGGACTAGCAAGTTCTTGTTACACTCATTTTACTTCGCCGATTCGAAGATTTCCTGATACGACTGTTCATCGCCTACTTCGTGAGTATTTATATCTATGTCATTTATCAAAAGACAATATTGACTATCTTTCTCATGAACTTCCTGTGATTGCTGAACACTCATCTGAAAAAGAAAGAGATTCTGTCGAATGTGAAAGAGAAGTGACAGATATGAAAATGGCTGAATATATGGAAGATCATATTGGAGAAATTCATAAAGGAATGATTAATACTGTTACAAAATATGGATTTTATGTAGAACTTCCTAATTTAATTGAAGGTTTAGTTTCTATCAATACATTAACTGATGATCATTATATATATGATGAAGAATCTCAAACATTAAGAGGGAAGAAAAATGTAAGAGGATATCGTTTAGGAGATAACGTAGAAATTATTGTTATTTCTGCCAAAAAAGAAGAAAAACAAATTGATTTTGTCTTAAATACAGAAGAAAATAGAAAGTTATATGGAAAGTAAGAGGAATTTATGAAAAAAGAATATCATAGTCGCTTAGAAAGGAAAAAACAGCGAAAAAAAAGACTATTTGTTGTCTTAATTTTTCTTCTTTTGCTAATTACATTAAGTACTTTTTTCGTAATTATGTTACAACCTCACGAAACAAAAGAAAAGAGAAAAGAAGAAAAACCACAAGAACCAAAAGAAATAAATCAAGAATTTTCTTTGATTGCCGTTGGTGATGCTTTAATTCATGATGGTGTTTATAATGATGCTAATACAGGGAAAAAAGGATCTGATGGATATGCTACGTATTCTTTTTCTAAAATGTTTCCTTATATAAAAGAAGTGATAAAAGATTATGATCTAAAATTTTATAATCAAGAAACGATTATCGGAGGGAAACAACTAGGTGTTTCTAGTTATCCTCGATTTAATTCTCCTGATGAAATTGGACTTGATATGATAAATACAGGATTCAATTTAGTTAATTTGGCTACGAATCATACGTTAGATAAAGGAGAAAAAGCAATTCTTTATTCTAGAAACTTCTGGAATAAGCAAAATGTATATGCAGTAGGAAGTTATTCTTCTCCTCAGGAAAGAGACAATGTAGTGATTAAAAATCAAAATGGAATTACTTATTCGCTTTTAGGATATACGGTATCTACTAATGGAATTCCTGTTCCAGAAGGAAAAGATTATTTAATCAATGTTTACAATCAAGAAAAAGTAAAACAAGATATTGAAAAGGTAAGAGATAAAGTGGATGTTCTTATCGTTTCTATGCATTGGGGAACAGAATATACAAATGTTCCAACGGAAGAACAAAGAAAAATAGCATCTTATTTGTCTTCTTTAGGAGTCGATGTGATTATAGGGCATCACCCTCATGTGATTCAACCAATTGAATTTGTCAATAACACATTAGTTATTTATTCTTTAGGAAATTTTATTTCTGCTCAAGATGGAAATAATAAACGTGTAGGAATGATTGCGGCTTTTAAAATTCATAAAAAAGAAAAGGGAGAAGAAAAAGTAATAACAATAGAAGATGTAAAGGGAGATTTATTATGGACCTATCATAAAGGGTATCGTCAATTTAAGGTTATTCCATTTTCTAAATTAAATCGTGATCTTTTATCTGATTATCAAGCAATATATAAAGAATATAGCGAAATAATAAATAAAACCAAAGATTCTAGAATTCAAACAGGATTTATAAAGTAGGTGATGATATGATTGAAATTAATAATCGTAAAGCAAAATATGATTATGAGATAGAAAATA
>CANQYN010000043.1 GCA_947628105.1 uncultured Bacilli bacterium | reverse complement strand
AATCCTTCTTCTACACCTTTAATCATTGCTTCTAAAGCACGAGAAGCATCAGCTTTTGTTAATCCAGCTTCTTCAGCCATGAATTCAACTAAACTTGTTTTTGACATTATTATACCTCCATTTTCTTATTCATAAGCTCTATCTTGCTTATAAGTCAATATTATCATTTTTTCTATGAAATTGCAACTGTTTTTCAAGTATTTTCCTAGTTTTTTCGTTTTTTTTTAAAAAAATACATATAATGTAGTGGTGATAAGATGAAAAAAAAATTATTTAGCATATTTTTAGCTTTATTATTAATCGCTTTTTTATTTTATCATCATAGTAGTACTGAGGTTTTTAAAATAGTAGATCCTAATCAACCATTCGTCGCTTTAACTTTTGATGATGGTCCTAGTAAATATACCAAAGACATTATCGAATACTTACACCAAGAAGATGTCGTAGCTACCTTTTTTGTCGTCGGAAATAAAGTACCTCTTTATCAAAAAACACTAAAAAAAGCGATTCGTTATGGTAATGAAATCGAAAATCATTCTTATAGTCATAAATGGTTAACCAAATTAGATAACCAAGCGATGAAAGAAGAAATAGAAAAATGTAATAAAGTAATTCAAAAAGAATTAAACTATAAAACAAAATTTCTTCGTCCAACATATGGCGGTATTAATGACAAACTTCGTCAAAATACAAATTTGAAAATTATCTTTTGGACAGTTGATACGAGAGATTGGAAATATAAAAATATAGATAGCATCGTATCACAAGTAAAAAACGTAAAAGATAACGATATTATATTGATGCATGATTTACACGAGAGAACATTACTTGCATTAAAAGAAATTGTTCCTTTATTAAAAGAATATAATTTTGAATTTGTTACCATCAATCAATTAGAACAAAGGAAAGTTTTAAATCAAGAAAATGACTGAAAATCAAAAACAATTACGCCTTTTAAACATTCAAAACCTCGCTACTTTTATCTATATCTTAAGTCTTATTATTTCTATCGTTTTAACAAATTATGATAAAAGAAATATTCAAAAAAAAGAAAAATTTTGTTCCCCCTCTACTTACCGAAAATGGAGTGTATTTAATCGAACCTTAGTTATTGCCCTTACCTTAACCTTTTTATATGTCAACTACGAAAGCAAAAAAATAGCCCAAGAAAAAGGAGAAAAGCTAAATTCTTTTAACCTTCAAATTGGAGCTTCTTTTTTATCATTAGCAGCAACTTTCATCGCTTTTTATGTCGTTGTTTACTATCAAGATTATACGACGATATCAGGAATAGAAAATCCTAGTATTTAAGGTCAAAAAATTTCATAGAATTTTTTCTATGAAATTAATGTTACTGTTCCTGATATTTTTTACATTCTAAATCTAGTTCTTTTACTAAGATATCTACTTCATCAAAGTTTTTCAAACGTACCCCACTGGCACACTTATGCCCCCCTCCGTTATGTCGAGAAGCGACTTCATTAATGATTGGTCCTCTGGAACGAATCGATCCTCTAATATTATGGTTCGCCTTATCATCAGAAAAGACTGCCCAAGCATAGACATTTTCAATATAATTAAAATTATTGACCATATTCCCTGCCGTTGCGGCATCTACATCATATTTATGAAGGATTTCATCACTTAATTTAATATAAGCGAATCCATGCTCTGTCACTTCTAAATTATTAGCTATATATCCTTCAAATTTCATTTCCTTAAAAGGTCTCATATATAAATTAGTATATAATTTGAAAAAATCTAATTTTGTATCTTTTATTAAATGAGAAACTAAAGAAAATGTTTTCGAAGTAGTATAAGAAAATAAGAACCGATCAGTATCCGCTACTAGACCAATATAAAGTTTTTCCGCAGCTTCTTTAGGCATTTTGAATTTTGTATTATAACATAATTCAATAATCATTTGAGAAGCACTGCTAGCACTATCATCGATCCACTCAATCTCACAAAATTTTTCGATAAAAGGATGATGATCAATTTTAATACGATAAGAAAAACGATCGACATCAACTCCATCAACTCTTTTTTGATCAGGCGTATCCGTTACAATCAAAAGAGAATCTTCATACATTTCCTCTGTTATTTTATCTAACATTCCCAAATATTTAAATTTGGCGGCGGGTGTTCCAACAACGTATACAGTTTTATTAGGAAAAGTTTCTTGAATAATCTCTTTTAGTCCAATAGAACTTCCTAAAGCGTCGGGATCCGCTCCAATATGACGGGCAATTACGATTTTATCGTATTTTTTTATGGCATTAAATATTTTTCTATAGATAGCATGCATCATTTCATCACATCTTCCTATTTAATAAATTCAAAGGTATCTTTCGCTATCATAACTTCTTCATCAGTAGGAATAACATATACCGCTACCTGAGAATCATCTGACGTAATTTTTCCTTCTTTTTTATCAAGATAACTTGCAATTTCGTTATTTTCTTGTTCATTCAAACGAATTCCTAAACAAGCTAGTTTCCTTAAGACAATCGCTCTAAATTCACGACCATTTTCTCCTGTTCCGGCTGTCATGACAATCGCATCTACTTTTCCTTCTAACTCAACATAATATTGGGCAATATAATTTACAATTTTTTGAATATAAATATGATTTGCTAAAGTGGCATTTTCATCCCCTTCTGCTTCTAACTTTTCAATATCTCTACAATCACTACATTTTTCACTAATTCCTAAAAGGCCACTTTCTTTATTTAAAATATGATCTATTTGATCAATACTCATTCCCGTTTCTTTCATAATATAAGGAATAATAGCATAATCGATATCACCACAACGAGTTCCCATCGTAATTCCAGCATTAGGAGAAAATCCCATCGTCGTATTGATACTTTTTCCTTCTTTAACAGCTGATAAACTGCCTCCACTACCGATGTGACAAATAATTAAATTGACTTCTTTTTTTCCTAACTTTTCTTGCATTACATTCGTAATGTATTTATGACTTGTTCCATGAAATCCATATCTTCTTACTTTATAATCGCGATACCAAGAATAAGGAACAGAATAAATATAATTTTCTTTTGGCATTGTTTGATGAAAAGCTGTATCAAATACCGCTACATGAACCGCATTTCCGATAGCCTTTCTCATGGCATTGATTCCAATTAAATTAGCGGGATTATGAAGAGGCGCTAAAGGAGATAGATCGGAAATAGTCTTTACTACATCATCATCAATTACTACTGAATCAGCATATTGATCCCCCCCATGAACAACGCGATGTCCAACTCCTTTAATTTCATCTAATGATGTTACGATATGATTTTCTAATAATTCATCGATAACTAATTGAGCAGCTTCTTCATGATTTTGAATAAGCACTTCTTTTTTGATTTTTTCTCCATTATATTTTAAGGTATAAAAGCTATCAGAAAGTCCAATTTTTTCAAAGTACCCCGACATTAACACTTTCTCTTCTGGCATTTCAAATGCAGTAAATTTCAAAGAAGAGCTTCCTGCATTTACTGATAATATTTTCATATATTCATCCTCTTTCTATATTTGATATTCTTTGATTTCTAAATTTGATATCTCTACTTTTGTCATATCCCCATCTTCGGGAATTCCATTAATATAATAATAAATTGCTCGACTAACAGCACTATGAGATACGATTAATATATTCTCATCTTGATATTTCATTTTTATTTCCCAAAGAAATTCACGAATTCGTTCCATAAAATCTTGAATTGGTTCAATAGAATTTTCTTTGATATTTAAATAATAATTCCAACATCGAATACGATCTACTTGACAGATAGGAACCTGTTCCATAAGTCCCCAATCCCGTTCTATCAAACGGTCATCTTTATTAATAGGAAGAAGTCCATTCGAAATAATTTCAGCTGTCCGATAAGCTCTTTTCAAAGGGGAAGAAATAATTCGAGTAATCTTTTTTTCGGAAATGATTCCTCTCATTTTTTCAATTTGTTTAATTCCGTCTTCCGTAAGTTCAGAATCAGTAATACCTTGAACTACTTTTTTGACATTTTGCTCGGTTTCCCCATGTCGCATAACATATATTTTCATTTCTTTTCCTTCATCGTTGGAAATAATAAAACATCTCGAATAGATTCCTGTTCTAAAAATAACATACACAATCTATCAATCCCATATCCTATTCCTCCAGCCGGTGGCATACCATATTCTAAAGCTTCTATAAAATCCATATCGATATCATTTGCTTCTTCATTACCAAGATCTTTTTCTTTTAATTGTTCTTCAAATCTTTCTAATTGATCGATAGGATCATTTAATTCCGTATAAGCATTAGCAAATTCTTTTCCTGCGATAAATAGTTCAAATCTATCGACGAATCTACCATCTTCAGGATTTTTCTTAGTAAGAGGAGAAATTTCAATAGGATGTCCATACAAGAATGTTGGTTGAATTAAAGTTTCTTCAACATATTTTTCAAAAAATAAATTGATAATATGTCCAACCGTTTTTTCGTGTTCTTGTACTTCAATATGATGTTCTTCCGCTAATTTTAAAGCTTCTTGAACAGTCATTTCTTTTTTAAAATCAATTCCTGTTTGTTCTTTTATGGCATCTATCATACTAACTCTTTTCCAAGGACCTTCTAAGTTAATATCATATCCTCCAAATTTATATTCCATCTTACCAAATACTTCTTTAGCAATCGTTTGAAACATTTCTTCTGTAAGGTTCATCATACCTTCTAAATCACTATAAGCAAGATAGGCTTCCATCAAAGTAAATTCTGGATTATGTTTCGTATCCATTCCTTCATTTCGAAATACTCTACCGATTTCATATACGGCTTCCATACCACCTACTAATAATCTTTTTAATGGTAATTCTAAAGCAATACGTAAATACATATCTAAATCTTGAGTATTATGATGAGTGATAAATGGTCTAGCACTAGCCCCTGTAAGTAACGTCGACAATATAGGAGTTTCTACTTCTGTAAAACCTTGATGATCCATATAATTTTGAATACATCTAATTATTTTAGGCCTTAAAAAAGCCACATTTTTAGAATCGTCATTCATAATTAAATCAACATAACGTCTTCTATATCTTTCTTCAATATCAGTAAGCCCATGGAATTTTTCAGGCAGTGGTTTTAATGCCTTCACTAAATGGGTATACTCTAAACACTTAATCGTGACTTCTCCCGTTTGAGTTTTCATTATTTTTCCATGAACGCCAACTATATCACCGATATCGGCAGTCTTAAATAAAGTGTAAGAATCTTCCCCTACATCGTTAATAGATATATATATTTGAATAGGACCAGTTTTATCTTTGATAGAAAAGAAAGAAGCTTTTCCCATTTTTCTAATAAACATGATTCTACCAACTACAGTAGCAGTATCGTTCATCTTTTCAAATTCATCATGTGATACTTCTGCGTATTTATCTTTTATTTCTTTAGCAAAAGCAGTTCTTTCAAATTTATGACCAAAAGGATCTATTCCCATTTCTTTGATTTTTTCTGCCTTTTCTCTTCTTACTAATTCTTGTTCTGTAAATTCTCTCATTCCTTCACCTCTTTTGGCACTTCGTTTTTTCCTTATTCTATATTATCATAAAAATACTATTTATGACTAGTAATATTTCAAAAATTACTTTTCATAAATTTTTTGTTCCATAAATTTTTCGATTGTCTGTTTTAACGTTTCTATATCTTTTATTTTAAATACTTCTTTTTTAAGTTCTGTACTATGAGGAACCCCTTTTAAATACCAAGCGATATGACTTCTCATCTCAAGTAAAGCAACTCGTTCATTTTTCAAGTTTTTTAAATAAGATAAATGCTTTAATATCATCCGCAATCTTTCCTCTGGAACAACTTCTTTTGGAATGATTCCCTTTTCCAGATAATCTACTGTTTCTTTAATAATCCAAGGATTTCCTAATGCGGCTCTCCCAATCATAACAGCATCACACCCTGTTTCATCAATCATTTTCTTAGCTTCGAAACAAGAAGTGATATCCCCATTCCCAATAACAGGGATAGATACACTTTCTTTTACCTGTCTTATCACATTCCAATCTGATTTTCCTCGATATCCTTGGCTTCTTGTTCGCGGATGAACCGCAATAGCAGAAGCTCCTGCTTTTTCGATTGTTTTCGCTACTAAAACAGCATTGATGCTTTTATTATCCCATCCGCTTCGTATCTTTACTGTAACAGGAACATGAACACTTTGAACAACCGCTGAAACAATATCATAAATTTTATCAACATCTTTTAAAAGAGCACTTCCTGCTTGCGCTCGTAAAGCAACTTTAGGGACAGGACACCCCATATTAATATCGATGATATCTGGTTTCATTGTTTTTTCGATATACTGTGCCGCTAAAACAAAAGAAGACTTATCACTTCCAAATATTTGTTGGACAATTGGTCTTTCTTCCTCTGTCATATAAAGCATATCTAACGTTTTTTTATTTTTATATTCGATTGCTTTATCTGATACCATTTCACAATAAATTAATCCACATCCCATTTCTTTTATAATCTTTCGATAAGCATGATTACAAACTCCCGCCATAGGCGCAAGCACTACTTTATTGGGGATGATAACATTTCCAATTTTCCACATTGTTATCCCTTCATTTCGGTTTTATTATACAGAAAAAAAGAGCTTTATACAAGCACTTTAAAAGTTATAAATGAATTCTTAACCTCGTAATTCCCATGTCAAAATATTTGTCAAAATCAAGAACTTCTATTTTTTTATCAAGATAAATTGTCATATAGTCTTCATTTTCTTTTAAACGATACCGATGATGATGGTAATCTTGCAAATACCCAGATTTTAACGAATGATCTTTTAATAGATGATATTTACAAATCATCACTTCTGGATAAAAAGAAATGATTTTTTCTAAATTTGGTTTCTTATGATACCTTTTTTGATAATTTTCTATTAAACATTTTGTTTGTTTTTCTGATAATTCATATGATAACGTTACTCTTTTAATTCCATGATTATGAAGAAATGCAACAGTATATGAATTTACTACATGAAAAGGAAAATCACTATATCCCTTTTGATAATGATATAAGCTTCCTAAATCACTCAATAACACTTCTTCATATGGAGGATAAGAATGAATTACTCGCGGTGTTCGAAAAATAACTCTTTTATCATTCTTAAGTTGTAGATACAATTTTTCATCTTCTACATAAATCTGGCGATAACTAGAAGATAATTTCCGATATTGTTCCATCGTTTGAATCATAATATTTAACCCTATCTCATCCTGATATTCTGTCACTTTATTACAATAATTTTTCCTTTGATAAGGTAGTTGATACTGCCTTTTTTGATTTAACTTTTCGACAGTTTTTCTTCTAATTTCATTGATTTTACGAATAGGGATAAATATATCATCATCCATATCGAAAAAAAGATTTTCTAATTCATATACCGTATCTTGTAATCGGCTTAAATTTTGCTGTAATTTTTCTTTTGTTACTGGTTGATTTTTAGCTTGAACGACAGTATCCAAAACAGCTGTTACACAGTGACTTTCATCCCTTATTTCAAATGATAATGGTCTTCCAATTCGAGCAATTAATTTCCCCGTTATTTTTATTTTTCTCTTTCTTACTTGAAGATTTTCATCAATTTTTTGTAATTGTAAAAAATCGGTCGTCTTTACTACTTTGCTTCCTATTTCTACTTTTTTTAAAAGAGGAAGCTCAATGATATTTCCTTTTTGCTTGATTATTTTATTTACTTGAAATCCGACATCTTCAGATCCGACAATTCGAATTCCATCATGAATAAATAATGGTTCTTGTAACTGAATTGTTACTTTATTTTTTTCATATTTTACAACTTTTCCAATTTCAATTCCCATATGATTAGGACGATAAGATTGAATCCAATTTTTATCTTTTTCATGATTTAAAAATCCTACTGTAAATCCTCGATGAAAAATTTTTTTAATTTCGTCGATATCTTGTTGATCAATTTCTAATTTTTTCGTTTCAAAATATCGGTCTATTACCTTTCGATACAATGAAACGACTGTGTAGATATATTCCTTTCTTTTCATTCTACCTTCTATTTTAAAAGAAGCGATATTAAGAGGGAGTAGTCGATTGAGAAAACTACTAGAATTTAAGTCTTTAGGGCTCAATAAATATTTATTTTTTTCTACTAAATTTCCTTTTGAATCAATTAAGTCATATGCCATTCTACAACACTGACTACAAGTACCACGATTCCCACTTCTTCCCCCATTGAAAAAGCTCATAAAACATTGCCCTGAATAACTGACACATAAAGCCCCATGTATAAAAATTTCAATTTCAACATGAGTATTTTTTTGAATATATTCGATTTCTTCCATGGATAATTCACGAGCTAACACTACTCGTTTAACCCCTAATTCTTCTAATAATTTCACTCCTTCTAAATTATGAATATGCATTTGAGTAGAGGCATGAATTTCTAATTTAGGATACATTTGATGAACCAGATCAATCATTCCTAAATCCTGAAGAATTACGGCGTCCACATTATTTTTATGAACAAAATCAATAAATTCTAAAAAGGCAGTTACTTCTTGTTCATAAATAATAGTATTGGCAGCTACATATACTTTTACACCATATAAATGAGAATAAGAAATCGCCTGTACTATTTCTTCGTTTGAAAAATTTCCTGCAAAACTCCTAGCACTAAAGGATTTTCCCCCTAAATAAACGGCATCACATCCCGCTTCAATAGCAGCATATAATGTATCCA
>CANQYN010000042.1 GCA_947628105.1 uncultured Bacilli bacterium | reverse complement strand
ATGCCGTAGGACGACAAAGAGGTGCTGGTTTAGGAGGAGGTCACGATGAACGTGAGCAAACCTTAAATCAATTACTTACTGAAATGGATGGATTTGGTGTCAATGAAGGAATTATTATCATAGCAGCGACAAACCGTCCTGACGTATTGGATCCTGCGTTACTTAGACCAGGAAGATTTGACCGACAAGTACATGTGGGAATGCCAGATGCAAAAGCTCGTTTAGAAATATTAAATGTTCATGCAAGAAACAAGATATTTGATAAAAATGTAACATTAAAAAATATTGCAGATCGTACGGTTGGTATGAGTGGTGCTGATTTGGAAAATTTATTAAATGAAGCAGCTCTTTTAGCAGTTCGTCGCGATAAAAAAGCAATTACAATGGCGGAAATTGATGAAGCTCAGGATAGAGTATTAATGGGTCCTGCTAAAAAAACCAAAAAATATATTGAACGCGAGAAAAAAACAATTGCTTACCATGAAGCAGGACATGCGGTATTAGGATTAAAATTAGAAAATGCTTATGATGTTCAAAAGATTACGATTGTTCAACGTGGTATGGCAGGTGGATATAATCTAATGCTTCCTAAAGAGGAAACAGTTTTGGAAACAAAGACAGAATTAACAGAACATATTTGTGGATTATTAGGAGGTCGTATCGCTGAAGAATTAACTTTTGGTGAAATTTCTACAGGAGCCCATAATGACATCGAAAGAGCGACAAAAATTGCTCGTTCAATGGTTACAGAATACGGGATGAGCTCTTTAGGACCAATTCAATATGAACAACAAGAAGGAAGCGTTTTCCTAGGAAGAGATTATAATAAAAGTCGTAATTTTTCTAGTCAAGTAGCTTATGAAATTGATGAAGAAATGAGAAAGATTATCGATGAATGCTATGCCAAAGCCACAAAAGTAATTAAAGAAAATACAAAACTTTTAAAATTAATTGCGGAAACATTAATCGAATATGAAACTATTACTAAAGAACAAATTGAGTACTTAGTAGAAAATGGTTGTATGCCACAATCTGAAGAAGAAGATGAAAATACAAGTAATGATATCAAAGAAGTAAGTTTAGATGATTTAAGTCTAGAAGAATTACAAGATTTAGCTAAAGATAAAAACATTTTTGAATATGAAAAAATGACAAAAGAAGAATTAGTAAAAATGTTAGAAGAAAGTGAAGAATAAGACAATTTTGTAATTGTCTTTTTTCATGAAAATTTTTAATTTATTCATATAAGAATAGCTTTCTTTTCTCTTTTGTGATAAAATAATTAAAGATTATGTATTAATGAGATGGTGATATTATGGGAAAGGTAATAGCAATGGTAAATCAAAAAGGTGGAGTAGGGAAAACGACATCTTGTATTAATTTGTCAGCATCCTTAGGAGCATTGGGGAAAAAAGTATTGTTAATTGACCTTGACCCTCAAGGAAATTCTACGACAGGAGTCGGGGTTTCTAAGACAGATTATGAAGTGAGTGTATATGACTTATTAAAAGGAACAGCTACATTAAAAGACGTTGTAATAAAGACAAAATTTAAAAATTTATATGTGATTCCTGCTACGATTAATTTAGCTGGAATTGATTATGAATTATTAGAAATGGCTAAAAAGGATCCTTCTTTTTTAACGGGAGCACAATTAAAAAGAGGATTGGCAAATGATAGAGATATTTTTGATTATATTTTAATTGACTGTCCACCATCATTGGGTAGTTTGACTAAAAATGCATTAACAGCCGCAGATTCTGTTATTATTCCTGTACAATGTGAATTTTTTGCATTAGAGGGAATTATGCAACTATTAAGTACGATTATGTTAGCTCAAAAAGATATTAACCCAACTTTAGATATTGAAGGAGTACTACTTACAATGTTAGATGCTAGAACAAATTTAGGATTAGAGGTAGTAGAAGATATCAAAGGTTATTTTAAAGAAAGAGTGTATGATACGATTATTCCAAGATTAGTAAAATTATCTGAATCTCCTAGTCATGGGAAACCAATTATTGCTTATGATTCTACAAGTCGTGGAACAGAGGCATATTTAAATTTAGCTAAGGAAGTGATTCAAAGAAATGGAGAATAAAAAAAGGGCTTTAGGAAGGGGTTTAGAACAGTTATTTAATTCTGAAAATTTAGACTTGCAATCATTTGAAAAAAATATATATGAAACTGTTCGCAACGAAGAAATTATCGACTTACCGTTAGAAGAGTTGCGTCCCAATCCTTATCAACCACGTTCTATTTTTAATGAAGAAGCTTTAGATGAATTAGCTGATTCGATAAAAGAACATGGAGTTTTTCAACCAATTATTGTAAAAAAAAGTATTAAAGGATATGAAATTATTGCCGGAGAACGAAGAGTAAGAGCTTCACGGAAGGCTGGATTAAAGACAATTCCTGCTATCATAAGAAATTTTACTGACGAGCAAATGATGGAAATTGCTCTATTAGAAAATTTACAAAGAGAAGATTTAAATGTGATCGAAGAGGCCAAGGCTTATCGATTAATGTTGGACCGCTTAAATATAACACAAGATGAATTAAGCAAAAAAATTGGGAAAAGTAGAAGTCATGTTACTAATATTTTAGGATTACTTAGATTACCGAATGAAGTTCAAGATATGATTATTGATAAAAAAATATCGATGGGACATGCACGGGTATTAAGCAAATTAGAAGAAAATCAGAAGATAAAAGAAGTAGCTGATAAAATAGTAAAAGAAAATTTGACAGTTCGTGATATCGAACAGATGACACAGGATGGCTTTGAACGCAAAATAAAAATAACGCGACAGCGTCCAGAAAAAAATCAAGAATTTAAATATGTTGAGGAATTGTTGAGGGATAAATTAGATACAAAAGTAAAAATAAAAGATAAAAAAGTAGAGATATCTTTTACCAGTGTCGCTGATTTAAATCGGATATTAGAAATATTAAATATAAAGGAGTAAAAATATGTTAGAAAGTTTAAAAATAGATTTAACATTTGGTTTACCAGAAGAATTAGTAAAAATTATATTAGTGATACTTTTCTCTACTGTTATATATTTGTTAATTCGACATATTTTAAGAAAAATGTTATCCATTCGTGTTACTCATCTAGAAGCTAGAAAAGGAAAAACGATAATTTCTGTCATTGTAAATATATTTAAATATTTTACCATTATTATTGATTTATTAATTATATTAGAAATTTTAGGAATATCGACGAGTGGGTTTATTGCCTCTTTAGGAATTGTCAGCTTAGTTGCTGGGTTGGCTGCTCAAGATATATTAAAAGATTTCTTAGGAGGGCTTACTATCCTAATTGAAAATCAATACGTGTTGGGTGATTATATTACAATAAATGGGTTTCGTGGTGAAGTTGTCGCTATGGGACTTCGTTCTACCAAAATCAAATCTTATAATGGAGAAGTAAAAATAATCGCTAATCGTAATATTTTAGAAATTATCAATCATAGCATGGAAAAAGTATTAGCTCAAGCTATTTTCCAAGTCTCTTATGAAGCAGATATTGAAAAAGTAGATAAAATATTGACAGCTTTATGTGAACGCTTAACAAACGAACTTCCAAAAATAAGAGGAAAAGTAGAACTTTGGAAAACGACTGACTTACCTTGTACAGGGATTGAATATACCATGGTAGTACCGGTAAAATATCCAAATAAATTTGATACAGAATGTATTCTTAGAGAAGAAATTGTAAAAGAATTAAAGAAAAATAAAATAAAATTACCCTATGATAAGATGGTGATAAAAAATGCCTGAATATCAATTAGGAAGTATTGTTGTCATGAAAAAACAACATCCTTGTGGAACAAATGAATGGGAAATTACGAGAGTAGGCGCAGATATTAAAATAAAATGTATCGCTTGTGGAAGAAATATTATGTTACCTCGTATCGAGTTTAATAAAAAATTAAAGAAAGTTTTAAAATATTAGGAGGATTATATGGCAAGAAAAAGAAAAACAAAACATTTTTATGGAGTAGTATCAACTTTATTTATTTTTACCTTTGTCATTGCACTAGCTAGTTTTGTACTATCTAAGTTAGGATTTCAAGCATATAAGACTTCTATTGATAATGGAGTATTAAACGATTCGTTAATCATTGTTAACAATATCTTTAGTGTACAAGGTCTTCGTTATATTGTGGGGAATACTATTACAAATTTTAAAAATTTTGAGCCTCTAGTATTAATTATTATATCGTTAATTGGAATTGGTATTTGGGAAAAAAGTGGTTTTTTAGATGCTGTTTTCAGTAAAGGAAAAAAGATAAAATTTGGAGTTGTTATCTTTTTGACATTATTGGTTGGAATTATGAGTTCTGTGATTGGGGAATACAGTTATGTTTTCTTAATCCCGCTTGTTGGAGTATTATATAAATATTTAAATCGTAGTCCTATTTTAGGAATATTAATTGTATTTATTGGTATTACCTTGGGATATGGGACAGGAATAATATTTAACTACAATGATTATTCATTAGGTTTATTGACAGAAGCAGCGGCCATTGTAGATGTGGATCAAAATTATACTTTTAGATTATTATCTACTATTTATATAATGATTGCTTCAACCATTCTTTTAGCATATATTGCTTATCTTGCCATTAGCCATTTCCTTGTTCCAAAATTTCCGAAAAAACAGGAAATTGAAGAAGAAGAATTACAATATTCTAAAAAAGGATTACGTTTAGCATTGTTATCTGGACTATTAGGAGTCTTGGTAGTTATTTATATGGTAACTGATGTAAAATTACCTGGAGCTGGAATTTTACTTGATAATTCTGCTTCTACGTATATTGCGAAATTATTTAGTAAAACATCACCTTTTCGCGAAGGACTCGTGGCTATCATTGTACTAATTATGATGATGATGGGCTTTGTATACGGAAAAATTTCTGGAAATATTAAAACAAGTAATGAGTATAGTTTAGGATTATCAAAAAACTTTGAAAATTTAGGATATGTATTTGTTTTGATGTTTTTTGCATCACAAATGCTTGCTATATTAGAATGGACTAATTTAGGACAAGTTGTTTTAGCTCGATTAATTACATTGATGAGTTCATTAAAATTTTCTGGAATTGCTCTTATTATTAGCTTTTTCCTAATTGTAATTATCGCCAGTATTTTAGTCCCTGATACCTATACAAAATGGGAATTAATGTCATCGACCATCGTTCCTTTATTTATGAGATCTAATATTACACCAGATTTTACACAATTTATCTTTAAAGTAGCGGATGCTGTTGGAAAAGCAATTTCTCCTTTCTTTATCTATTTCATCATTGTTCTAGCTTTTCTAGAAAAATATCGAAGTGACGATAAAAAAGAAATCAGTTTATTTAATATTATGAAAATGTTATTTCCAACAATTTTAATTATTGCTATATTCTGGATATTATTTATTAGTTTATGGTATTTGATAGGACTTCCTATCGGTATAGGAACTTATACCACTTTATAAAGAATCGATCGATTCTTTTTTTACTAGATTAATTATAAAAAAGATGATATACTAAATTCAATTGACAGGAGATGATTATGTGAGTTTACGAGCTGGAATTGTCGGACTTCCTAATGTAGGAAAATCAACCTTATTTAATGCTATTACAAAAAATGAAATTTTAATAGCAAATTATCCATTTGCTACGATAGATCCTAATGTTGGAGTTGTCATGGTACCAGATAAAAGATTAGACTTTTTAAATGAATTATATCATCCTAAAAATCTTGTTCCCACCTCTTTTGAATTTACTGATATCGCTGGACTTGTCAAAGGAGCTTCCAAAGGAGAAGGACTTGGGAATCAGTTTTTATCTCATATTCGCGAAGTAGATGCAATTTGTGAAGTAGTACGATGTTTTGACGATGCAAATATCATTCACGTAGATGGAAATATTGATCCTATTCGTGATATTGAAGTAATCAATGTGGAATTAATGCTTGCAGATTTAGAAGTAATTATGAATCGCTTAAATCGAATTGGGAAAAAGGCTGCAATGTCAAGAGAAAAAGATATTAAAGAAGAAGTTGACTTGTTAAATAAAATGAAAGATGCCTTAGAAAAAGATATTCCTCTTCGACAACTTTCCTTTGAAGAAGAGGAATTAAAATTAATAAAGAATTTTAATTTGTTAACATTAAAACCAATTATTTATATGGCAAATGTCAATGAAGAAGATTTAGTAGTAGGAAGTAATGATTATGTTGAACAGGTAAGAGAATATGCCAAAAAAGAAAACGCTAAAGTAGTGGTAGTCAGTGCGAAGATAGAAGCTGAATTAGGAGAATTAAACGAGGAAGAAAAAGAAGAATTTTTAAAAGATTTAGGAATTGAAAAAAGCGGATTAAAACAATTAATTCAAGAAACTTATGATCTATTAGGACTTGCTACTTACTTTACTGCTGGAATTGATGAATGTCGTGCTTGGACTTTTAAAAAAGGAATGAAAGCTCCAGAATGTGCTGGAATCATTCATACTGATTTTCAAAAAGGATTTATTAAAGCAGAGGTTATGAGTTATGGTGATTTAGAAAAATACGGAAATGAAAAAGCGGTAAAAGAAGCGGGAAAACTTCGATTAGAAGGAAAAGATTATATCATGCAAGATGGAGATATCTGTTTATTCCGTTTTAATGTTTAAAAAAATAATGATAAAGACAATGTAATAAAAAAGAATGAAATAAAAAACTGTAGCATAAGATAAAAAAAGATATTTACAATATATCTTTTTTTTGTTATAATCAATGGCGAGTAGAAATACTCCTTGCTTTTTTTAAGAAAAGCCAAAGACCATAAGGAGGTGGAAAGATGAAAAACTATGAAATTATGTTTATCGTAAAACCTACATTAAGTGAAGAAGATGTGAAGAAAGTAAGTGAAAATTTCACAAAAATCATTACTAACAATGGAGGAAAGGTAACAGAATCAAAAGACTTAGGTCAAAAAGAGTTAGCTTATGAAATTAAAAAATTCAAAAGCGGATATTACTTCTTACTTGAAATAGAAGCAAAAGATGATAAAGCAATTAAAGAATTTGATCGTTTAGCTAGAATAAGCACAGATGTTATTCGTTTCTTAATTACAAAAGTAGAAGCTTAAAAGGTGAGGTATTAATATGAATAGAGTAATATTATTAGGAAGATTAACAGCAAAACCAGAATTAAGGCATACGGGATCTGCAGTTCCATATACGAGATTCACAGTAGCAGTTAATCGTCAATTTAGCGATCAGAACGGGCAAAGACAAGCGGATTTTATCAATGTTGTCGCTTGGAGAAAACAAGCGGAAACAGTTTGTCAATATTTTGATAAAGGAAATCAAATCGCTCTTGAAGGTCGAATTCAAACAGGAAGTTATGATGATAAGGATGGAAGTAAACGTTATACAACAGATGTTGTATTAGACTCTTTTTACTTTGTAGAAAGTAAAGCCCAAAGAGAATCTTCCGCAAATAGCAACTCCAATTCTTCCGATGTGACACCTTATGATTATCAAGAAAATAATTCAAATAGTATCAATGTTGAAGATGATCCATTCGCAGATTTTGGAGATAGCGTTTCTATAGATGATAACTTTTTAGATTAAAAAAGGAGGATATAAAATGGCAGAATTTCACGGTAGAAAAAAGAAAAAAATTTGTCAGATGTGTGCTGGGAAACCAGTTGACTATAAAAACGTAGAAGTCATGAAAAAATATATTAGTAGCGACAAAGGAAAAATTTTACCTAGAAGAATTACAGGAACATGTTCAAGACATCAAAGAATTGTCGCTCGTGAGGTAAAAAAAGCACGTCATATGGCTTTAATACCATTTGTAAAGTAAGAATATCTTACTTTTTTTTATTATATATGATATAATTAATTTTAAGAAAATAGGCAGGTGATGTGAATGGAATACATAATAAAAAAACTGAAAAACGGAAAAAAAGTAAAAGTTAGAGATTTACAACTACAAGTGTTATCAATTATGGATGAAGTAGATCGCATCTGCCGTAAAAATAAAATTGAATATCTATTGATTGGGGGATCTGCTTTAGGAATTGTAAATTACAAAGGTTTTATTCCTTGGGATGATGATATGGATATTGCTATTCCGAAAAAACATTGGGATAAATTTATTAAAGCTTTACAAAAAGATTTGTCAAAAGATTTTTATTTCCAATGTTATGAAACTGATAAAAGATATAATGTAATTTCCGGACCTATGATGAAAATTAGGAAACGAAATACTTATTGTGAAGAAGTTAATTTTTTACTTCCGAATCGCTGTAAAAGTGGGAATGGTATTTTTTTAGATGTTATTATTTATGATAATGTGTCAGATAATAAAATAATTGATCAAATTTTTAGAACCATAGTAAAAATAATTATGCCCTTTATCGTTTTGTTTGAAAATTTACATATTAATATGATTCCTCTTAAATCATTTGTCGTGTGGCTTTCTAATAAATATAGCCGTATGAATGAAAATAGCAAATATGTTTCTCAACCTATCTCTGTTCCTTGGGAAAAATTTTTACATGAACCTATTTTTTTAAAGAAAGATGTTTATCCGTTAAAAGAATATCAATTTGAGGGAAGAAAATTTTATTCTTATAATAATATTCAAAAAGTAGTAAGGAAATGGTATGGAGAACAATGCTGTGGAGAAGTGGGAGGAAAAGATTGGGTGGAAACCCTTCCGATGAAAAAAAGAAAACCAAAGCATGCGATGGATATTAATTTTCATGGAGAAACCCCTGTTGAACCAAGTCATTTAGAATATAATAAAGGCTATTTATTGGGAGGTATTTT
>CANQYN010000041.1 GCA_947628105.1 uncultured Bacilli bacterium | reverse complement strand
CAAATAAATTTTATTTATTTTGTTCCTGCATTATACTTGAAATAAAAAAGGAGGAAAAAATGAAAAAACTAAAATATGTTGTAATGGCAATGCTTATTTCTGTACTATTTGTACCAGGTGTATTCGCAGCTGGTGAATTACAAGGAAAGGTAAAAGATATTACAAATGCCGATTCTGTTGAAGGTGGAATTACAGATGCTGATACAGAAGAAGGAACTTTATTAAATATCGAAGGTAAAGAGAATGCAGAAACTGTTAAAGTTACACTTTCACAAGCTATTAAAGCTGTCGCACTAGAAGCAGCAGAGGATAGACCAGAAGGAAAAGCTTGGTTAGGAATTCGTATTACAAAACCAACAGGTGCTGAACAAAAAATCAAAATTAATGGAGTAGAAGAAGATTTAAAAACAGATGATTTTCTTGATATATACTATCCTATTGATTACAAGAGCCTTGAACAAGCTATCCTAGGAAATAAACCAATTCATTATGAAACAAAAATTGATTGGAATGCTGATGGAACCCCAGATCAAACTATTATAATGGATATCGATGCTGAAAAAGTTTCTGAGTTAAAAGATACTGAAGGTGAAAAAGTTTGGGATGAAGCAATCATGGAAAAAGTGATTGAAGAAGCTAATACTCAAACTACTGATGATGATATAACAGAAGCACCTGAAAAAACAGAATCAGAAGCGAAAAAAGATGATGTTCCTAAAACAGGAAATACTCTTCCAAGTGCACTAATTGGATTTATGGTATTAATCTTAGGAACAGGAGCTTATACTGTTAAATTAGCAACTTCAAAAAAATAGGAGATTTCTCCTATTTTTTTAATTGCAGACATGTTATAATAAATCAGAAGGTGGTATCATGGAAAATTATATTAGTAGAGCACTTTATAAAAAGAAGAGAAAAAAAAGAAAAATTATGTTAATTTCCTCTATATCATTTCTTATTATATTAATCGGTGTTTTGATAGGTTGGATTTATTTTCAAAAAGATTCTTTTCATCATCCAAAATTAGAAGACGAAAAAATTGTAGAACCTAAAAATAGAGTTTTGACAAATGATGAAAAACAAATTGAGAAAATGAAAAAATTATATGAAAAAAATAGTGATTTTGTAGGTTGGATTACAATAGCGGATACCAAAATTAATTATCCGGTTATGTATACCAAGGGAGAAGATTATTATTTATATCGTGATTTTTATAAAAAGAAATATAATCCAGGAACTTTATTTATCGATAAACATAATAATGTTGCCTTAAGAGATATTAACTTAATTATTCATGGACATAATATGGATGATGGCAGTATGTTTCATGATTTAGAAAAATATAAACAAAAGGATTTTTACTTAAAGCATAAAACATTTACTTTTTATACAACTTCAGAAAAACAGATATATGAAATTATTTCCGTTTTTAAATCAAAAGTATATAATGTTGGAGATAAAGTATTTAAATATTATAAATTTTATGATGCTAAAAATACTAAGGAATATAATTATTATATTAGTAACATTAAAAAATTAGCTCTTTATCATATCGATACGACAGCTGAGTATCCAGAAGAATTATTGACATTATCTACTTGTGAATATTCTCAAACTGATGGTAGATTGGTCATCGTAGCAAAAAAAATAAATTAGAATAAAAAGAGTTTATTCAGAAGAAACAGGTTTTTTAAATTATTTTTAAGAAATCTGTTTTCTTTTAATTTTAAATGTGATAAAATGATTTTAGTTAACATACCAAAGGAGGAGTATAAAGTGGGAATATTAAAAAAATGGTTAAATGGTGATGAAGATACATTTTCTAATACATCAGTTGATGAATATTATGTTGCTTCCCCTGAAGAAGCGCTACAAGAAAATGATGGTAATGGAAAAATGATTTTATTAGAACCTAGGGCTTATTCAGAATCGCAACAAATTGCGGACCATTTAAAAATGAGGAATACAGTTGTTGTAAATTTAAAAAGAGTTACTTCTGATCAAGCAAAAAGAATTGTTGATTTTTTAGCAGGAACAATTTATGCTATCGGAGGGGATTTGCAAAAAATTGGTGGAGGAATTTTCTTATGTACTCCTAACAACATTAATGTCCAAGGAAAAATTACAGATGAACGTGATGGTAAAGATATCCACGATAATGATGATATCAATATTGAGTGGTAGTAAAATCATTGATATGAAAATGAATAAATGGGTGATAAGATGGAAAAGTTTTCAAGAACTCTTCGCGGATATGATCCCGAAGAAGTAAATCGTTTTTTAGATAAAGTAATTGCGCAAGTAGAAACAATCATTGAAGAAGGGAAACAAAAAGATAAACAGATTGCTGAATTAAAAAAATATGAAGTAGAGAATCAAAATCTTAAAAGTCAGTTAGCGCAATATGAAAAACTAGAAAGTACTTTAAATCATGCTCTTGTCATGGCACAAAAGACGTCAGAGCAAATTAAATTATCTGCCCATAATGAAAGTGAATCTTTGTTAGAAGACGCAAAAAAGAATGCTAATCGTATTGTTAATGAAGCATTATTAAAAGCGGAGAAAACGGAACAAGAAGCGTATATGTTAAAACGAAATATCAATATATTTAAAAGAAGAATTAAAGATATTATCGAAGCTCAATTAGAAGTAGTAAATGAATTAGATGATGTAGAATTTTAAAAACAAATGATAGAGACGATATAATAGGATATTTATAGAGAACTAATGGTTGGTGGAAATTAGGAAATAAAATATTATATAGATCACTCTTGATGTGTTTTTCTGATATTAGGAAAAACCGGTAACGCGTTACAGTTTTGAGTATACAAATAAGGTGGTACCACGGTAATAATCGTCCTTAACGAGGACGTTTTTTTGTTGGAGGTGAAATATGCTAATTAATATTATTTTAATTATTATCGGTTTTATTATTTTAATAAAAGGTGCTGATGTTTTTGTTGATGGCGCTAGTTCGATAGCTTCTCATTTTAAAGTATCTAAAATGTTGATAGGATTAACAATTGTTGCTTTTGGAACAAGTGCTCCTGAATTTGCGGTTAGTATTAAGTCGTTACTATCTCAAAAAGGTGATATTGTTTTAGGGAATGTAATCGGTAGTAATATTTTAAATATTTTATTAATTTTAGGCTGTTCCTCACTATTTCATTCTTTGACTGTAAAAAATAATACTGTAAAAAAGGAATTACCTATCACTTTGTTGTTTACCACGTTGTTTTCAGTTTTATTGGTAGATAATTTATTTGATCCAGCAATGAAGAATACTTTTACGAGAAGTGATGGAATCGTATTGTTATTATTTTTTACTGTATTTATTTATTATCTTATTAGTATGATGCGAAATAAAATAGATGATAATGAAGAAGAGATAAAAATGTCGTTAGGTAGGGCTATTTTATTTACTGTTTTAGGAATCTTAGGGATTGTTGTTGGAAGTAATACGGTAGTCGATAGTGCTAGTAATATCGCTACTATTTTAGGCGTAAGTGAAAGAATTATTGGTCTTACTATTATAGCATTAGGAACTTCATTGCCAGAATTAGTTACTTCGGTTACAGCTACGAGAAAAGGGGAATATGATATTGCTATTGGAAATGTCGTTGGAAGTAATATTTTTAATATTGGTATCGTCATAGGACTTCCTGTTGCTTTATTAGGTGGAATTACCAATATTACATTTCAAGGAATCGATTTAATAGTTATGCTTACCGCTGCTATTTTATTATTTTTATTTTCATATAATGATTATAAGATAACCAAAAAAGAAGGAATTGCTTTTTTACTGATTTTTGTGATATATTATTCAACAATTATATTTCATTAAAAACAGAAAAAATATGTATTAAAAAGGAGAGATTATTATGAATTATAAAGATACATTATTAATGCCACATACTGATTTTCAAATGAGAGGAAATTTACCAGAAAATGAAAAAATTCAAAGACAAAAATGGGATGAGATGGATTTATATCATTTAGTAAAAGAAAAAAACAAAGGGAAACAACCATTCATTTTACATGACGGCCCTCCTTATGCCAATGGTCCAATTCATTTAGGACATGCAATGAATAAAATTTTAAAGGATTTTGTAAATCGTTATAAGATGATGGCAGGCTTTGATATGACATATATCCCTGGATGGGATACTCATGGTCTTCCTATTGAACAGGCAATAACAAATAGTGGTATTGATCGTAAAAGTATGGGGAAAGCAGAGTTTCGCCAATTATGTGAAAAATATGCTTACGAGCAAATTGAAAAACAAAAAGAAGGATTTAAAGAATTAAATGTCATTGCTGATTGGGAACATCCTTATATCACATTACAAAAAGAATTAGAAGCTAGACAAATTGAAGTATTTGCAGAAATGGCTAAAAAGGGCTTAATCTTTAAAGGATTAAAACCCGTTTATTGGTCTCCTTCTAGCGAATCTGCTTTAGCAGAAGCAGAAATTGAATATAAAGATCGCAAAGATCCTTCTATCTTTGTTGCCTTTCCTGTAAAAGGAGGAAATAAATATATCAAAGAAGGAGAAAACTTAGTTATTTGGACAACTACTCCTTGGACTTTACCTGGGAATACCGGGATCGCTGTTGGAGAGCAATTTGATTATGCTAAAGTAAAAGTTGACAATAAAATTTATATTATCGCATCTGATTTAGTAGAATCATTGGCACAAGAATTTGGATGGGAAAATTATAAAGTAACAGAAACAATCCCAGGAACAGCTTTTGAAGGAGTCACTTATCAGCACGTATTTATGGATCGAGTATCTAAAGTAGTAATTGGATTCCATGTAACTTTAGATGCTGGTACTGGACTTGTTCATATTGCTCCTGGTTATGGTGCAGATGACTTTATTATTGGGAAACAATATGACTTAGAATTGATCAATGGAGTTGATGACCAAGGAGTATTAACAGAAGAATCAGGTGAATTTGCAGGCTTATTTTTTGAAGATGCCAATAAGGTTATTACTCAAAAATTAGATGATTTAGGAGTTCTTTTAAAATTAAAATTCATTACTCACTCTTATCCTCATGATTGGCGTACGAAAAAACCTGTTATTTTTCGAGCTACAGCTCAATGGTTTTGTAGTATTGATAAAATAAAAGATGATATTTTAAATGAATTAGAACAACATGTAAAATTTCATACTCCATGGGGAAAGAAACGATTATATAATATGATTCAAGATCGTGGCGATTGGTGTATTTCAAGACAAAGAGTTTGGGGAGTTCCAATTCCTATTTTCTATAATGAAGATGGCAGTGAAATTTTAGATTATGATGTTATGATGCATGTTGCTAAATTATTCCGTGAACATGGCTCTAATATTTGGTTTGAAAAAGAGGCAAAAGAATTACTTCCAGAAGGATATACAAATCCTCATAGCCCTCATGGCAGCTTTGTAAAAGAAGAAGATATTATGGACGTATGGTTCGATTCTGGTTCTACTCATACGGGGGTATTAATTGAAAGACAATTAGGATATCCTGCCGATATGTATTTAGAAGGTTCTGATCAATATCGTGGATGGTTTAATTCTTCTTTAATTACGGGAGTTGCTGTGTATGGAAAAGCACCATATAAAGAATTAGTATCTCATGGATTTACTTTAGATGGCAAAGGAACCAAAATGTCAAAATCATTAGGAAATACGATTTCTCCAAGTGATATGGTTCGTATGCATGGCTCTGATATTTTAAGATTGTGGGCCTCTTCTGTCGATTATACAGAAGATGTTAAGTTAAGTGACGAATTGATCAAACAAGTAAAAGAAAGTTATCGAAAAATAAGAAATACTTATAAGTTTATGTTAGGAAATTTATTTGATTTTGATCACAAAAAAGATATGGTTCCTTATGAAGAAATGTCTTACTGGGATAAATATTTGATGATTGAATTAAATCATTTTATCAAAGAAGTAAGGAAACAATATGATCATTATAATTTTCAAGAAGTGTATAAATTAGTAAACAATTTTGTATCGTTTACATTATCTAATTTTTATCTTGATTTTACTAAGGATATCTTATATATAGAAAAAGCTTCATCAAAACGAAGAAGAAGCATTCAAAGTGTTTTATATCACATTTTATCTTCTATGGTAAAATTATTAGCACCTATATTACCTTATACTAGTGAAGAAGTATATGCTTTATTAGGAGAAGAAAAGAAAAGTGTTCATTTAACTGATATGCCTGAGGCTACACAATATAAAGATGAAAAAGAAATTATGGATTTATTTAGTTTATTCTTTGAATTAAAAGAAAAAGTAAATAAAGAATTAGAAGAGAAACGAAATGATAAAATCATCGGCTCTAGTTTAGAGGCAGAAGTAAAACTTCACTTAGAAGAAAAATATCAAGAGGTAAAAGATAAAATTGGAGATTCTCTTCATCAATTATTCATCGTATCTAAAGTGACTTATATGGATAAAGGGGATATCGAAGTGGTAAAACATGCTGGTGAAAAATGTGAAAGATGTTGGAACTATGTCGATTCTTTACAAAATGGCATTTGTCCAAGATGTCAAGAAGTGATTAGAAAATAGAAGGGAAATCCCTTCTTTTTTCTTGCTTTCTTTTCTAAATATACGTATAATGGAAACGAGGTTGATGTTATGAAAATTACCTATGATTTAAAACATGTGGATAAAAATACAAAAGCGCGATATGGCTTTTTAAATACTAATCATGGAAGTTTTGAAACTCCTATGTTTATGGCCGTAGGGACACAAGCTACTGTTAAAACGCTATCTCCAGAAGAATTAAAGAAAGTAAATAGTGCGGTTATTTTATGTAATACCTATCATCTATGGTTAAGACCTGGAGAAGATGTTATTGCAAAAGCCGGGGGTTTGCATCGTTTTATGAATTATGATGGCCCTATATTAACAGATAGTGGCGGATTTCAAGTGTTTTCTTTAGTGAAAAATAAAAAAAAGGAAATTACCGAAGAAGGAGTACACTTCAAAAGTCATTTAGATGGCGCAAATTTATTTTTAACACCGGAAAAATCAATTCAAATTCAAAATAAGTTAGATAGCGATATTGCTATGAGTTTTGATGAATGTCCACCTGCTAGTGCCAGTTATGAATATTTAAAAAATAGTATTGAACGAACGTTGCGTTGGGCGAAAAGAGGAAAAGATGCCCATCAAAATGAAAATCAATCATTATTTGGAATTGTTCAAGGAGGGGCTTATTCTGATTTAAGATCTTTTTCTGCAAAACAGACAGTCGCATTGAATTTCGATGGATATAGTATAGGAGGCGTTGCGAACGATGGTGAATCTAAGGAAGACATGTATGCAGCGATCGATTATTCAATTCCTTATTTACCAGAAGATAAGCCAAGATATTTAATGGGAGTAGGGGATCCTATAGATATTATCGAAGGAGTCATTCGCGGCGTTGATATGTTTGACTGTGTTTTACCTACTCGCTTAGCTCGTCATGGGAATGCATTTACAAGATATGGAAAAATTAATATTCGAAATGCTCAGTATAAGGAAGATTTTGAACCTATTGAAAAAGATTGTGATTGTTATGCTTGTAAACATTATACAAAAGCGTATATTCGTCATTTAATAGTAGCAAATGAAACTTTTGGAGCGAGACTACTTTCTATTCATAATATTCGGTTTTTAATTTCTCTTATGGAAGAGTTGAGAAAGGCGATTCAAGAAGATACTATATTAGAATATAGAAAAGATTTTATACGTAAATATAATAGTGGTGGTAAATGTGAAAAAGATCAAAAAAACAATTTATAATATTGATTCTGAGAAAAAAATAAATGTTAAGATTGTCCATATATCTGATTTACATTTTTTTAAAGAAAAAGATATAGTTTTATTAAATAGGATTTTAGTGAGAATAAAAGATATCAATCCAGATTTTATCTGTATTACGGGAGATTTTTTAGATGATGATATTTCTAATGTTTCTCTTTTTCTTAGCTGGCTAAAAGAATTAGGAAATATTGCAAAAGTGATACTTTGTATAGGAAATCATGATGTAGGAAACGTCCATTTTTATCATAGAAATGTGAGAAAAAATTTTGATTTAATTCGTAAAATTGATAATGTCATATTATTAGATAATCAAAAATGGGAAAAAGATACCATTTGTTTTATCGGAATAACGGTTCCTTACGAAGCTTATTTAGAAAATGAAAAAGCGATTAACGTTATGAAAGAATATCTCGATAAATTAAAGCTAAAATGTTCTCCACACCATTTTAATGTTGTTTTAATTCATACTCCTTATTTAGTGGTTCATCCTAACATTTTTAATTATCCTATTTTAAAAAATAGTGATTTAATTTTATCAGGTCATACTCATGGAGGAATGACTCCTAAGTGGCTATATCACCTCTTAGGGAAAAGGGCTTTCTTTAGCCCAGCTAAACATATTTTCCCCCAATATAGTCAAGGCTATTATCCCAATTATCACTTGATTATCAATAGTGCAATAAAAAAATTATCTGATTCAAGTAAACTAGAATTTTTTGATAAATTTACTTCTTCTGAAATTATTGAAATTAATATTAAAGGTATGAAATAAATAAAAATAAGAGAATCACTTATGAACTAGTCAAGTAAAAGTAGACAGTTTAAAAAGAGTATCATTAAAACCCTGATTCAATTTTATATTGAATTGGGGTTTTATATTTTAAGGCGTATAATGGCCGTTCATTATTATAATAATAAATGTATTCTTTAATAAGTTTTGAAACATCTGAACAATGTTTTAAATCAAAATCAATTATTAATTCTTCTTTTATCCAACCATTTAAAGATTCGTTAATTGGATTAT
>CANQYN010000040.1 GCA_947628105.1 uncultured Bacilli bacterium | reverse complement strand
TTCCTCTAGCATTTCTTTAGTATCTATATCAATATGGTTAGTAGGTTCATCTAAAATTAATAGATTAGCTTTTTTTTGAATTAATTCAAATAACTTTAATCTTACTTTTTCGCCTCCCGATAATTTTCCTACTCTTTTAAATACATTCTCGCCATAGAATAAAAACTTTGCTAAGGCTGCTCGTAAATGGGTCTCATTGCCATCATAAAATTCTCTCGCGATATCTAAAATTGTTGCATTTTCATTTTCAAATCTTATTTCTTGAGGAATATATCCAATTGATACATTACTACCAATCTTAATTTCTCCCTGGCAAATATTTTTTCCATATAATACTGCTTTCACAAATGTTGATTTACCTGAACCATTTTTTCCCATCAAACAGACTTTTTCTCCATATTTTAAATATAAATCGGCTCCATCAAATAATATTTTATCATCAATAATTATGCCTAAATTATCCGCCACTAAAACATCTTTACCTGATCTATTATCAATTTCAAAATCTAAAGGTAATTGTTTTTTAGAATCTGGCTTATCTAATAATTCCATTTTTTCTAATTTTCTTTCAATACATGCTGCTCTTCTAAAAAATCTAGGATTATCTCCTCTTTCTCCCCATTCTTTCAGTTTTTTTACAGCCATTTTCATTGCTTCAATTTGTTTTTGTTGATTTTTATATTCTTCAAATTCCGCTAAAGCTCTTCTTTCGCTTTCTTCTAAATAATATGAATAATTTCCATGATAAACTTCTGATTTACCTTTATCAATTAAAACTGTTTTGGTCGCCACTTTATCTAAAAAATATCTATCATGCGAACTAATTATAATAGTTCCCTTATAATTAGCTAAAAATTGTTCAAACCATTCTAAAGTTTCAATATCTAGATGATTGGTTGGTTCATCTAACAATAAAATATCCGGATTACTAATAATTAAAGAAGCTAAATTTACAATAGTTTTTTCTCCCCCCGATAAAGTATTAAAACTTCTATCTAACATTTGATCAGCTATTTTAAAACCATTACAAATTTTACTTACTTTCTCATCTATTTCATATCCCCCCATATTAGCAAACCGTTCTTGTAATTTTCCATACATTTTTAACACGGATTCTAATTTATCTGAAGATACTATAGCTAATTTTTCTTCATATTCTCTTAACTGTTTTTCTATTTTAAATACTTCCTCAAAAGTTTTAAGTAAAATTTCTCTAACTGTAACTTCATCATTTACTTTAGGTGGAATCTGCGATAATAATCCTATAGTTGCATTTTTTCTAATTGAAACCATTCCTTGATCTAAATTTTCCTCTCCGGCAATAATTTTAAACAAAGTTGTCTTCCCTGACCCATTAGGCCCAATTAATGCAATTCTCTCTCCTGTTGTTGCTTCTAAATCAAATCCATCTAAAACTTTTTTAAATCCAAACGTCTTTTGTGCATTATTTACACTTATTTCTATCAACTTAACCACCTCTTTTTGTTTATCGTTAAAAATCACCCATATTATAACACAAAAATATATTAATTACACTAAAATACCTTTAATTTCTTTAAGAATATCAATTTGTTTATTAATATCAACATTTCTTGTTCTTAATAATATAATATATTTTTTCTGTTTTCTATTATCATATTTAATCCCCTTTTTATTACGTTTTAACTCTGTTAAATCTATTCTATGAGACAATTGATATTCTAAATCTGTTTGTTTTAATTTTGTTATTATTTTTTTATAAATTTTATAATCCTCCACCCATATTGGATATCTATGCCAAACACTATTTTCAATCGAATCTAAACATTTAATAATATTCTGATTATAAAATAATTCATAATATTTTTTAGCATTATTTTTTTGTTCATCAACTATTTTATTAGCTATTAATTTTAATTTATCATATGAAATATCTTCACATAAAGGATATGTATAAGATACTAAAATATCTTCTTTTTCTCTACTTTCAATATCACTATAATCAATTATTTTAAAAATAGATTCATCATTAAAAAATAATCCTCCCCCAATACCATAGCTTAACGGTTTACTTTTTCCAAAAGAAGTAACTACAATATCACTATTTTTTCCAATTTCATAATTATTATTACCCACTTTCCAAGCTTGAGCAACATCTTCAATTATTTTAATTCCTTTTTGACTATATTTATTTAAATCAATATTATTCCAAATTCCATATTGATGAACTAACATCATACAATCAATTTTCTCTTTATTTATAACTTTCTCAATATCCTTATCTGTTAAATATAATTGATTCTCCGCAATTACCATAACTGGAATCAAACCTAATTTCCAAATTGTATTAATAATCGAATAACAAACTTCTGCTAAAACTAATACTTTAGCCCCTTTTTTTAAATGTAAACTCTTTAATGCTATTTCTATTGCTAAAGTTCCTGAATAGGTTATAACCCCATATTTTTTATTAAAATCTTTAGCTATTTCTAATCCTAATAAATAATTATCATTCATTAGTTTTCCTCCTACAATGGTATAAATGTTTATGTTTAAAACCCTCTTTACCATATCCATCATCTATTTTTAATATTTCAAAATTATTCTTTTCTAAAATATCAAATATTAATTTTTTATTATAATAATAATATTTTTCATGTTCTACAACTATCTTTTTTTGCTTATCTAATCGATATTCCACATAAAACTCTATATAATCTTGTCTTTTTTTCGCAGTATAATAAACTAATACTTCATCTTTAATTTCCGAACAATAATCTTTAAATAAAAATTCTTTATTCTTTTCTTCTTTTTCCTTAAAACTTTCTGATACATCAAAAATCACTATTGATTTTTGATCCATTATTTCTTTCAATTTTTTAAAAAAATTATTCAGATTTTCTTTATTATTATCAAATTGAAGCGTACTATAAGGAATAATAATTAAATCATATTTTTTTACTTCTTGATACTGCAAAAAATTAATTCCAATAGTTTTAATATTTGCACTTTTCCTTTTCAATCGTCTTAATCTTTCATCATCGAAATCTAATGCTGTAACTTTTGCATAATTCGCTAAAGGAATAGCAACCCTACCTGTACCAGCACCTATTACTAATATATCTTTAGCCCCATATTTTTTTATTTGTTTTATATAATAATCAATATCATCATTTTGCCCTTTTAACATATGACTATTATAAAAATCATACATTAAAGCTAACAACCCTTGTTGATCCATAACTATTTTTCTCCATAATCATAAACATTTAAGTATAAATTATCTTTATTATTCCAATGCAGATTATAAAATCTACTTTGATATGCCCCAAAAGATATATTCCAATCCTCTATTGATTCAAATACTGATCCTTCAAAATCCATATATTTAACAATATTATTTTTAATTAAATATTGAAATGTTTTATAATAAAGAAACGCTATCGCAATATCATCATTCTCTTTTTCATAATATGAATATAAAATATATGCTACATTTTTATCCCAAGCTAGATGAATACCCCCAATTATTCTCTCTTTTTCTTTAGCAACAAAACACATTCCTCTTTTATTAACAATTGTTTTATTTATATATTCTTTTACCCAACAAGCCGTCGTTTCTAATCCATATTTTGCTTCCCATTTCATCGCTTTATTGACATCAAAATATTCCATCTTATCATCAATTATAAATTCCACATTTCTTTTTTGAGCTTTTCTTATATCTTTTTTTCGATCCCCACCAAAATTATTATAAATAACATCCAATCCTTGTGTTAAATCTAATTTATATGTATATCGAACTTCTGGAGTAAAATGAAATCTAATAAATGGCATAATATCAATTATTTTATTATCAGTTGAAAAATTAACTTCATCATAATTTTTTTGTAGATAATCACATAATGCTTTTTCTATATTTCGAATAAATCTAATTTTATTTCTTTCTTCTTTCGGAAGATTAAATATAACCGGACCCCCATAAGGAATATACATAGTACTTTGAGCAATTATACGTTTATTACTACTATTAAAAACTGGCATAAAACCTACTAAATTTCTTTTTTCATCATATATTTTCAGAATATTTTCACTATTTTTTAATTTTAAAAACCAATCATATGCAAAACAAGTACCATTAAAACTATTATCAATCTTTTCATTTATATTTGGTATATCTCTTATATTTCCAAGTTCAATATTCATCTTAATCCTCCTTTTTATAAATAACAATATGATTTCTAATTAGTGAATTATTTTTAAGTGCCTCATACACCCGATTCCTTCGTCCCCAAAAATCAATCAAAATTTGCTTCTCCTGGATCTCAATATATTCTAAATGCTTAAATAAAGCTCCCAACCCCGCATATTTTTTTCTTCCTTGATACGAAGCTCCCCATTTTACCGCATACCAATAATTATCCTCTCCTTTAAACATTAATGAATACGCTAAAGGATTATCATTACTATCACAAACAACCACTAAATTACTTTTTTCTTTTTCTAATAATAAAAAGGCTAAATATTGTAAATCTTCGCGATTTAAACTTTTCATATCGGAATTTTCATCTTTTTTCCAAGAATTAAAATCTATTTTTAACACATAACTCCATAACTTTAAAATATCATCACTAGAAGAATTATAATATTTCCAATTTTCTTTATTTTTTTTATAAACTTTATAATTCCTCTTAATTTGTGATCCACATTCCTTTTGTAAATAATTGGCTAGATTATTTTTAAGTATTAATCTAGGAGCCTCCCAACTATCAATTATTTCATATTTAAATTTATTTTCTATTGCCCTTAATTTTAAATTATCTAATATTTCTGAATTATTTATATACTTAAACTTAACTTTTTTCCCTTCCCGAATTATTTTCATTAATTCTTTTAATTCAAAATCAGTTATAATAGGATTAAAAAAATTTTGACATTCCCATAAATTATTATCTTGATAAAAATACAATTGACCAATATTTACAATTTTATCAATAGGATATCTTATCCATAAAGAGTAATTCCAAATATCTGAATTACTAAAATTCATTTTTATATTCCTCAAGTTTTTGAATTATGTATTTTAAATGTTTTCTTTTTAATGATGATGATAAACTAAACCAAGCAACTCTTCTAAATAATGATTGCGCCTTAGGACATTTAGTTTCTTGATAATTAGAAATATTATATGGAAATTTTGATTTATGCCAAGAATTTTTATATTTAAAAGTATCAAATTGATTTATCAAATTACTACAATATATATTAAAACCTATACCATTATCATTCATATATTTAATAAATCTCTCACATTCTTCTTGATTGTTAAATATAATAGCTATACTTGAATGTACTAATTTACCATCACTAATATTTGGTCTTATTTTATAAAAATTTTTATCTATTCTTTCTATTAAATAATCATAATTATCTTTTTGATGTTGCAATATTTTATCTATTTTTTTTAATTGCTCATTAGCAATCGCACTTTGTAACTCCGTTATTTTAAAATTTTCACCAAAGATAGTATTTCCTTTTTCCCAAGTTGGATAATTAGATCCTACTCTATATCCCCCATTATCGTGATACATTTTGGCTAGTTCATATATTTTTGGATTATTTGTTGCAATAAAGCCCCCTTCACCTGCGGTTATTGTTTTTCCCGCCTGCAGACTAAAAGCTCCACACTCTCCAATCGTCCCAGCTTTTTTATTTCCTACTTGAGCCCCAAAAGCTTGGGCTGTATCTTCTATTACTATCAAATTATGTTTTTTTGCTATTTTCATAATTTTAGTCATATCACAAGGTTGTCCCTGCATATGAATAGCTAAAATTGCTTTAGTATTTGGTCCAATATTTTTTTCTATCTCATTTGGATCTATGTTCATTGCTTCATCAATATCTACAAACTTTGGAACAGCTCCACACGCGAGTACACTACTTGCCGAAGCTATAAAAGTAAAGGGGGACATTAAAACCTCATCTCCTGGTCCTATTCCATTCGCGATACAGCATAGTTTAATTGCACTACCACCATTAGAACAAGCTAAGACATATTTAACGCCTAAATACTTCTTCATATTTTCTTCAAATTCATCAGTTTTATAAAGTAATTTTGGACCATGATATCTAAATAAACTCTTACTTTTTATCACTTGTTTAACTGCTTTTAACTCTTCTTTTCCTATATAATGTGTCCCTATAAAAGGATCATTAGGTATTTTCATTAAAACCACCTCTTACTTATTTTCATTATAAATTATATCTGCAATCTCTACAGCAGCTTTTTTATCAAATTTATCAAAGAATTTTTCTCTATCTCCAAAACTATTTTGTTGAGAGTGAGTTAAATATTCTTTTACCCATCTATTAACTAAATTTCGATAATTCCCCGCATTAAATTTTTTGACATTTGAAACTACCTCATTAACCCCTGTCGCTTCATCTAAATACATCGGAATCTCTTTATAAAAATCAAATGTATTCCAATTCAAAATTTTAAATCCTAAATTCATTTTTTCATAATATTGCAATTGTAATAATTGACTATAATTAACAGCTGGTAAATACATAATATTTACATCTTTATTTAATGTCTCTATAAAATTTCCTAATCCCGATGACATTATACAATGCGAAGATTCTGCCATAACTTTTAAATATTCTTTATTTGCTAAAGTAGCAATTTTAATATTTGATCTTTTATTCTCTAATTTTAAACTATTAATAACTTTACTTCCTCCACATATAATAATGGAAGCAAATTGTTTTATTTCTTCTGTTGCTAAAATATCATTAATTATTTTATTATAAAATTCGTTAATTACTGACTGTTCTAATAAAAACGATGAAGCTCCTCCAATATTTATAACTAATTGTTTCTTTTTATTTTGCATCTTTCCGGAACTTAAGTCCCTAATTGGACCCACAAAGACAGGATTTTCCACAACATTCCCCACTCTTTTAAAATTATCCTGACATGGTAAAGTCTCAGATATAAAGAATTTTTTTACTTTACCTAATTTTTTTGGTATTTCATCCCACATCCATACTAAATTATCCACATAATAAGTATTTTTTATAAATTTTAATCCAAATATAGCTCCATTAATATTTTCACTGGCAAATAAAACCTTATATTGTTTAAAAACATCTTCAAACTTTTT
This sequence comes from uncultured Bacilli bacterium, assembly GCA_947628105.1. Lineage (GTDB taxonomy): Bacteria > Bacillota_I > Bacilli_A > RF39 > UBA660 > CANQYN01. The sequence continues at coordinate 1,807 of CANQYN010000040.1, read as the reverse complement.
TAGTGATTCAAAATCATAAGTTTCACAAACATAATATTTATCAAAATAACCACTTAATTTCGCTTGTTCTAAGGCAATACCTGAACCAATAAAATCTAAGATAACATCATCATGTTTTTTTAACTCTTTCATCACATTTAAACATGTAGCAATTGGACCATATCCAAAACTTTCAGCCGACACTAATATTCTCATCTTTATTCCCTCCTTTATTTAAAATAAGAATAATTAAATTGACAATTTGCTTCATCGCATTTCGTTTTACATCCCAGTTCACTATTTAATAATTTTCTTTTTAACACTCTTCTTGGTTCTCCATTCCATATCTCCTCCATAGATTGTTCTTTTAATTCTCCAATTTTATACACTTTTTTGTCTCTATGAATACTACAATCACATGGATAAACATATCCTGTCGGAGCATCAATAAATAAACAGAAAGAAGGATAAACACATCTAAGATCATTATTACTAGATCTATCACCAAAAATTGAAACATCTTTGGTAAAAAAATCTATGTTTCCACTCAAGAATTCTACTCCTAATTCTTTAGCTAATTCATCATAATAATTTAATTTTTTATTATAATTAATTATTTGTTGCTCCGTAAAAAATAATTCATCATAATCTTTTATCACAATTGGATTAATAAAATCAAAATTATATTCATTTTTCAAATTTATAAATTTTTCAAAGTCATCTATATTCTCTCGATTTAACACATGATTTATTACTATTTTTACATTTGGCATATATCTTTTTATTACATTTATATTATTGGTTACTATCTTCCATAATCCCGGTAACCTTCTTAAATTATCATGTACTTCCGGTTTATAACTATCAATTGAAAAAAATATTGCTTTTATATTATACCTAGCCAGTAATTTAATTTTTTCTTCATTTAATTTATAACCATTAGAAATAAATATTATATTTAAACCTTTCTTGGTACAATAATCCATATATTGTAATATATCATCATTAATAAATGGTTCGCCACCACCTGTAAAATGAATGTATTTAGTTCCTAAATTAGCTAATTCATCAATCAAACTAAACACATCTATCCCACATTTTTTTTCTTTATTAGTATGGACATCACAAAAAATACAATTTGCATTACACATATTCGATAATGATAAATACACATAATATGGTTTTTCATAATATTTTTTAATTTCTTCTAACTTTTCATTAAGTAATTTCAAATACATATTATATTCCCTCTCTAACTAACAATTCTTCCTTTACAATTCTGATAATCGTATCCAGCATTTCTCTATCCCAAAATTTGCTACACCTATGATATTGAGTTGGGGCTAAAACATTCAGTCCCATTAAAACTGGAGAATATTGAAAATTCTCTTCAATTAAAATATGCATTTTTTTATCTAATGCCGAAGCCCAGCCTAATTCCCCTTGAACACCACCAGATATTCCTTTAGAAACATCATTTCCTGGTATTACTACTAAAAAATCACTAGTTTTTACTCCTTCAAAATCACTTTTTGTACATTCTTCTGGCCCTTTATGATCAATTCCCCAATTTTCTCTTTTTATAGCTAAATAATAATCACAGCCCATTTCTTCTAACTTTTTAGTTAAATTATTAAAGAAATCTTTATATTCCTCTTTAATTTCATATTTTTTTTCATCACACAATCCCGTAAAAGGACAAGAAATAAATACTTTCATTAATCCACCTTCTTAAAATATTTCCTCGTTCTTATAAGTTCATTTGTCAATGTAGTCTCCGAAACCATCAAATTATTTTCTATTCCTAAACCAATTTTTCTTCCATCAG
>CANQYN010000039.1 GCA_947628105.1 uncultured Bacilli bacterium | reverse complement strand
CCGCCTGATGATAAGTTGGATCAAATGGTTTATTAGCTCCATCGATAGCCTTTATTTCATATTTTTCTAATGTAGCAACCAAACTACAATAAATCATTTTAAACCCTGATAGAAATTTTCCTATTTCCTTATCTTCTGTTTCCATATCGATTGCTCTTTCCAAATTATCAATCGCCGGCAACAATTCTTTTACAAGCGATTCATTGCTATATTTTAATAATCGAGCTGTTTCCTCTTCTTTTCTTTTTCGAAAATTTATTGCTTCTGCTTTTTCACGAAGCAACTTATCTTCTAAACTACTAATCATATTATAAGCATCATTCAATTTATCTTGAAATTTATCTTTTTTCTTTTTGCTTTCTTTTTTGATTTCTTTTGTTTCTTCTTTTTTTGTTTCTTCTATTGGTTGTTCTTCTTTTTTTACTGTTTCCTCTGTTTTTTTACTTTCTTTATTTACTTCACTCATGATTGCCTCCTTCACATATTATCTCTTAGATAATTTAATAAGGTTATAACTCGATCATACTCCATTCTTTTTGGCCCAATCAAGGCAATAGTTCGGTTTTCACCATTGATAGGATATGTCGTTTTAATAATGGAAATATCATCATCAAAAGCATTTTCACTTCCGATATAAATATTAATGTCCCCCTCATCATTATCTTTTTTATCAGTGATTTTTTTGATGAATTCACGATCGTCAAATTTTTCTAAAATATTTCTAATTTTACTGACATCATTAAATTCTGGTTGCTTTAATATATTGTTTCTTCCTGCCATTTGAATATTAGAATCACTTACTACATCATTAATAAAACTGCAAAACATTTCAAACAATTTTTTTTGAGAAGTAACATTCTTCCCAATTATTGGTTTTACTTCAAATTCTAATTTTTCATTTACCTCATTTAAAGGGGTTCCCACAATATATTTATTGATGATATCTACCGTCTGTTTTATCTCTGTAACTGATATCTTTTCATTTAACATAATATTTCGATTTTCTACATGTCCTGTATCAGTCACAATAATTCCCACCACACTATTATCGGTAATAGGAATTACCTCCACTTTAGAGACGACCGTATTATTAGAAGACGATCCTAACGATATAATAGTACAATCCGTCAATTCTGATATAATTTCCAAACTTTTCATAATACTATCGCTTAATATCAGTTGATTATTTTTTACTATCGTTTGTAGTTTTAACATATCATCGCCTGTTAAATCTTTAGGAACCATTAAATGATCGACATAATAACGATATCCTTTCTCACTAGGAATTCGTCCAGAAGAAGTATGTGTTTTTTCTAGTAAACCGAGTTCTTCTAGCATACTCATTTCACTTCGAATCGTCGCACTAGAACACTTTAACGATTCACAAAGTGATTTTGAACTGACTGGACGAACATTTTTTACATATTCTTCGACAATTAATTTTAATAGTTCATCTTGACGATTATTCAGCATTTCATCACCTTCTGGCACTTCTTTATCTTGAGTGCTGTTTTCATTATACTATTATATTCTAGCATTGTCAACATATGAGTGCTAAAAAGAAAAAATGTATTTTTATACATTTATATTTTAATGATATGTTTTAATTTTCGAATTACTTTTTTTTCTATTCTAGATATATAAGATTGACTAATTCCTAATAATTCCGCCACATCTTTTTGAGTCATCGCCTCATTTCCAAAAAGTCCATACCGTAAAATCATAATTTGTTGATCACGCTTACTTAATTTGGTAATTTCTTCTCGTAAAATGTTTTTGTCACTCTCTTTTTCAATTCCTCTTGTAACAATATCTTCATCCGTTCCTAAAATATCTTCCAATTTTAATTCGTTTCCTTCAGAATCATAACTTAAGCTTTCTTCCAAACTAATTTCTCCTCTTCTTTTTTTATTTTTTCTAAGATACATCAATATTTCATTATCGATACAACGGGAAGCATATGTCGCTAATTTAATATTTTTGTCTAATCGATATGTATTAATTGCCTTAATTAATCCAATACTTCCAATACTCACTAAATCTTCTAAATCAATTCCCGTATTTTCATATTTTTTTGCTAGAAAAACTACTAAGCGAACATTGTGTTCAATTAGCTTTTGTCTAGCTTTTTCATCTCCATTAGAAGCTTTTTCCACAAGCATTATCTCTTCTTCTTTTTGAAGTGGTTCAGGTAATTTGTCGACACTCCCAATGAAAAAGATATTATTTTCTTCTCCCCATATTTTACGAAACCACGCTTTTAATTTTTCTATCATAATATTCCCTCCCCTAATTGATAGTGTAAAATACAATCAATTCCTTCCATATTTAAGGAACGATTTAAAATTCCCAACAACACTTCTCGATATTCTCCTAATCCATCAATTTTTATTTTTTCCACTTCAATACATTTTATCAATGATTTTTTTAAAATCGTATTAGCCTCTACTAAAATATATTCTTCTATATCTTGCTTTTTTAAAATATTTTCTTTTACGATAATAATGGGACGATGAAGATAAGGATCATATAATTGATTCCCACTATCGAGAAATCCATTTAATCGCAAATGTTTATGATTTTTTAAATAAACATCTACTTTATAATGAAATTGATATTTTTTTAGCCGTATGTTCTGATGAAGGTAGGAAACTAAAATAAATGGTGATAATATCATCATGACGATAAGATTAGGGCTTAATCCATTATGATAAAAAACAATTCCTTCGTGTTGATAAGAAAATTGGATATTAATGACATATAATGCCCCTCCTAAAAAGATACTTACTAAATACAAATATCCTATGTTTTTTATCGTATAACTTATATTTTTAAAAGAAAAAGTAGCGAGAACCATAATCAAACTAAATAAAAATTTAAAGAAAAATAAAAAAATAGAATTCATTTTTAAAAATAATAAAAAGATACTAATAGCACCTAGAAAACCTCCTAGTAATAAGCGACGAAAAGGGATATTTCTCTTTAGTAATAAAGAGACGATGAATAATAACAAAAAATCAAAGAAAAAATTAATAAAAAATAATACATCTAGATAGATTTTCATTTCCATCACCATATTAAGTATAAAAAAAAAGCCATGATAAACATGTCGTTTTTTTTGTCCAAAATTAATATTCTAAATCTTTTAATATATTATTTAATTTTTTACTTAATCCCTGATATGTATTATTTTTAATTAAATCATATCCAAATTCTGTTAAATCACTCACCCTATCATGAAAGATTTTATCGATTTTTATAATTAATGCTTCATCGCTTTTAAAAAGATAAGCATTTTTACTATTGATTAAATAATTCTCATATAACAAAGAATACTTCATCAAAAGAGGACATTTAAATAATAAAATTAAATATAAATAACGAATATCTAAATTGATATCTTCAAAATTAATAATTAAGTGAGATACTTTGATTAAATCACTAAAAACATCTAAATCATGGTACTTTACACATCTTATATTTTTAGGAAAATTTTTTAACATATTCTTATCATAATCTTTTAACAAATAATCAGGTTTATATCCAACATAAATAAATTCAATTTTTTTATAATTTCTTGCAAGGGTATCAACCAACTCTATTTTATTATAATCAAAATCTAAAATACATATCTTTTTCTTTCGTTTATGAATATTATACTTTTGATAGATATCCTTGGTATTATTCGTAATGTTAATAATAGGAATTTCTTTTGGTAAAATAGCGATTTCTTTTCTTGTCATTTTCTTTAAAATTTGTTTTATAGAAGGAAGAGATACTATAATTAAACTTGCCTTATTAATCATAGTATAAATCCGATTCATATAGTTTTTACTACTTTTATTTTTTAATCTTGAATTAATATATATTTTTTCTTCTTCTAAATAGGCTAGAAAAATAATTTCTTTTTCTTCTTTCTTATATTCATTTATTATCTTGATTGTTTTCAGTTTTATATCTGCGACTAAAATATATTTAAAGTCATCTTGTAATGAAGTCGTGTAAGGTAGTTCTGTATTATCTAAATAAGTAATTACTTTACTTAATAAAACCTTATCTTCTATATATACTAATATCATATCAATCACCTATTTTTAATATTCTACTTTTTTTATATATTATTCTTCTAAATGAATCTGTAACGGTTCTATTTGATATCCTTTTGATAAGATATAATTTAAAATAGTAGGTAATTGTTCCTCTAACTCTTTACTATCTTTTAATAAAAAGATACTTCCTGCTCGTATTTGTTTTTTTATGATTCGGTAAAAATCTTTATCTAAACTTTGTGTAGGTAAGATGGTGTAATATTTATAATTTTTACAAACTTCTAGTATTTTCTCATCCTTTTTATCTGAATAACAATAATAATATGGTTGTTTTATTCTTCTTTTCAATAGATTATCTACCTTTAAAAAAGAATACATATCATATTTCTCGCGATAACCAGCATTCCCTATTTCATGCCCTTCTTCTACTAATCGTTGAACAAAATTCATATTTTTTTCTATTCCCTGATCATCGATAAAAAAAGTAGCTTTTATTTTTTTAGTTTTCAATATATCTAATATTTTTGAATCTTCTTGAGGATGTTCCACCAAGAAAAGAAGAGATATCATATTTTTTTCACTATTTCCTTGAATAATATATTTATCATGATAATTTTTCCATCTTATTTTTGGAAAAATATCGATAAATTCAATTAAACTTTCTTCGAAAGTACCATATCTTCTCATATTAGAATAACTTTTATCAATATCTATTTGTTGTCCTTTTAATCCCGGAATGATGGTATCTTCTACTATTTTAGCTTCCTGTGGTTTTCGATAATATTTTTTTTCCTGTTCTTTTAACATGATCATAATATCATCATACTCTCTTACGACAGATACTGTTTTTTCTGTCAACATAAAACTACCACACAAAAGAAGAAGAATTAAAAGTAAATGTAATAAAGGTTTCAAATACATCACCACTATTATCTTATTCTTCTTCTTTTCTTTTTATTTCAAATCATAATTTAAATGTTTTAATTCAGGAAGAACAAATTTTCCATCTTTTCGAATTAATATATCGTCAAAATAAATTTCTCCTCCTCCATATTCCTCTCTTTGATTTAACACTAAATCCCAATGAATAGCCGATTGATTCCCATTATCCGCATCAGCATAACATCGACCTGGAGTAAAATGAATACTACCTATAATTTTTTCATCAAATAATATATCCCCCATCGCATGTAATATTTTAGGATTTAATCCAAAGGAAAATTCCCCAACATAACGAGCTCCTTCATCGGTATCAAATATCTCATTTAATTTTTCATTATTATCTTGAGCAACTGCTTCTATAATTTTTCCTTTCTCAAAAGTTAACTTTACTTGATGAAAAATATATCCTTGATAAGGACTTGGCGTATTATAAGTAATCGTTCCATTGACACTATTCTTAACGGGAGCCGTATAAACTTCTCCATCTGGAATATTGGACAGCCCACAACAAGGAATTGCTTTCATTCCTTTAATCGAAAACGTAAGATCAGTTCCCGGTCCTTTGATTCTAACAGAATCCGTCTTTTCCATTAACTCTTTTAGCGGAAGAACTCTTTCCTTTAAATCTTGATAATCGATTGTCATAACATCAAAAGCATAATTATAAAAATCTTCTGATGTCATTTTCGCTTTATAAGCATCCATTTTAGAAGGAAAATTTAACAATACCCACTTTCTTTGATTGATTCTCACATCATCTATTTCCAACATTTCTTCTCCTAATTTTTTATTCATTTTAGGATCAGTTTTGCTATTTTCATAATCATTCGTCGTATAACGAATACTAATAAAAGCATCATAATTATCAATATCATTTTGTCCTAATTGTTTTAGTTTTTGAATTCTTTTTTCATCGGTTAACTCAGATAATAAGGCACTAATAGATGGATCGATAATTTTGACAAAGGGAATGCCCTCTTTTTTGACAATATCACGAATTAATTGTCTCACTAAAATACTTGGTTCTAATGTAACTGAAGAAATCAATACTGTGTCTCCTTTTTTTACTTGAATTGAATTTTCAACGATATGCTTGCTTAATTTTTTTATTCTTTCATCCATTTTCTCACTCTTTCTATTTCTTGTCATAATATATTATGAAAGGAGGATAGCTATGTATCCAAATTATTATAGTTCTCCTAATTATCGTCCTCGTTGGAATAATAATAACGATAGACTCATCGGTGGCGGTTTTTTCGGGCCATTCATACTAGGAGGAATTACAGGTGGTCTACTTGCTCCCGCATTTTATCCAAGACCATACTATAACAATTACTATCCTTATTATGGACCATATTATCGATAAAAATTCAAAAAAAAAGACATTATGTCTTTTTTTATCCTAACAAATTTCCTATATATGGTAATGCTATGATAAAAATTAATAAAATAATTCCTAAAATAATGAGAAATGTCATTCCAGATTTCTTCTCTCCACTATCCGCTGTATTTTCTTGTTGAGCAGGTACACTTTCTGGTGTTTCTTCCGTTGTATTAATTCCTGTATTTACAGCACTAGTTGTTGTCAAAGCAGGGTTAATATTAATATTTTCTCCTTGTGATACGGATGGTGTTGGCGTAACAGGAGGAACTGGTCCTGCTGGTTGAGATGCTGGTGCTGGCTCTAGTGGGCTTACTGGTTGTGTTGGCATAGCAGGAGGAACTGATCCCGCTGGTTGAGACACTGGCGCTGGTTCTAGTGGACTTACTGGTTGTGTTGGCATAGCAGGAGGAACTGATCCCGCTGGCTGAGACACTGGTGCTGGTTCTAATGGATTTACTGGCGTAACAGGAGGAACTGATTCCCCTGGCTGAGACACTGGTGCTGGTTCTAGTGGATTTACTGGCGCCACTGGACCAAGTGGACTCACTGGTTGAGGGGTTGGAACTGGTTCTTGCGGACCTGTTGGCATCGCCTGATTTTGTGGCAAGTCAAAAGAAAGACCTCCATTTATTTGATTTTCTCCCATATTAGGAATATTTCCATTCATATTACTTCCATTATCCATACTTTGATTATTCATAACCATACCTCTTTCTATTCTTATACATTATATCAAAAAGAAATAAAATTGAAAAGCCTTTTGTCTTTTACTTTACAGTAAATCGCTTTTTTTAATAATATAAGTTTCATTTTTTGTATAAAAAGCATAAAAAACTTCTTTTACAGTCAATTTTTCTCTTTTTAATACCTGATTTAACCATTGCTCATCTTTTCCAATTTTTTCTAACGTTTCTTGGTTCATTTCTCCATCGACAATCAATGGCATAGGATAATCTTTTTCATTTTCAAATACCGATAAATTCCCACTATTTTCTAAAACAGCATAATCGACATCTTCTAAACTCTTGACTCCTTTTTCTCGCAATTGACTTAAAAGATCATCTAGGCCATAACGTAGTTTTGTCATCAGAGAAAAATTGACTTTTCCTCGATGAATAATAATACTAGGATTTCCATCGATAAATTTTCGAAAACGATTACTTTTTAAACTAAGATAACTTAAAATAATTTGCATCAATACTAATACTAAAATGGGAATAATAGAAATAAAAATCGACGACTTTACTTGTTCGATAGAAATAGCGGCCAATTCTGCGATTAGAATAGTCACAATTAAATCGACAATACTTAATTGCCCTACTTCTTTTTTTCCCATTACTCGATATACAACAATAATAAATATATATAAAAGAAATGTTTTATATATAATCATGCCATACATAATATCACCTATTTTATTATGAACAGATACATATTTAATTATTCATTTGAATAATTTTTAATAGGAGGAATTATGAAATACATAAAAAAATTAAGTTTATCATTTGGTGTTATTTTAATTTCGATTATTTTGCTTACTTTTATTACATCTATTTTTTATTACTTCAAATGGATCAGTTCATCAACTTTATCCATTTTAAAAATTATGATTCCTGTTATTAGTCTCATTGCAGGAGGATTTACCATTGGAAAAAAGAGTAGTCAAAAAGGATGGTTAGAAGGATTAAAACTAAGTATTATCTTTTTACTATTTCTTATTTTATTTAACTTGCTAGGATTGTCACATTCAATAGAATTTAAAAATATTCTTTATTATCTCATCATTATTATCTCATCTATTTTAGGAAGTATTATCGGAATTAATTTCTCTAAAACAGAATAAAAGTTATCATATGAAGTGATATGATAAAAGTAGACAAATTCAAGAAAAGAATCAGTCTACTTTTTTGATACAATAAAATAGAAAGGAATAGGATATGAAAAAAAATAATATGAGAACTCCTCAAGAAAAAAAGAAAATAGTTTTAGAATATCGTAATACACCCATAACATTAAGAGCAATTGCAGAAAAATATAATACTAGCATAACCGTTATAAATAGATGGGTTAATAAATATGAAAAAAATGGAATAGAAGGATTAAAATCTCAAACTGGGAAAAAGAAAGGAGGTACAAAAGGGCAAGGAGCAAAAAAGCCAAAAAATTATGAAGAAGAATTAGAAAGAAAAATAATGAGACTAGAAATTGAAAATTCAAGATTAAAAAAAGGTTATTTAGTGAAAGGAGGTGGGGATCAAAAGGAATACGTTACTACATTAGAAAAGAATACGAAATAATAAATGAGTTAAAATCAAAATATTCAATAGTGAGTTTATGTAAAGAAATGAATGTAAGTAAATCCGGATATTATAAGTGGAAATATAGAAAAGAAAATCCTAGTATAAAAGAATTATCTAGACAAGCAGATATTGAATTAATCAAAGAAATACATAAAAAGCATCCTTCTCACGGATATAGATGGATTAATGCTTTTATAAGAAATAAATATGGGGTTATATTTAGTAATAATCATGTTCATTTATGTTGTAAATATGAAAATATAAGATCAAAAGGAAAACATTACCAATGGAAAAAGCCAGGTGAACAAAGTTACCATTTTAATAATTTAATTTGGAATGGATGGAAATATTTATCAAAACCTTTTGAAGTTAT
>CANQYN010000038.1 GCA_947628105.1 uncultured Bacilli bacterium | reverse complement strand
CATTCTTATTATAATATATTTTTGAAAATAATAAAAGACTGTTTTCAAACTTTTCATTTGTCAACAGTCTGAAAAGAGTAAGTCCTTACTCTTTTTTATAATCTTTATTTTTAGAAATAATGAATAAATGTTAATTTTGCATTGCTAATGTTTGTTCTTTTACTAAATCGTATTGAAGAAGTTGTTCTCCGTTTAAATCTTCTTTCATCATATCGATTCCTATAATTTGACTATTATCATACGTTTTATAATAATAAATTCCTTTATCTAAATTACAACAAGAGCTATAGATTGTTATTTCATATTTATCTTCTCCCATATGGACACATCCCCTTTGTTGTTCAACAGAACCTAAAATATGAAAAAATTGACTAACACTTTCTATTTCTGAATCCCCCGATAAAGAATTCATTTTAGTAAATGTCGCTTTTACAAATCTTGATGCAGAAGATAAGTCTCCTGGTAATCCTAATGCTCCCATACCTCGACTATAAGTATCAAAATTTAATTTTTTAGAAAAGTTATTAATTGGTGGTTCTATTGATAAATTCATATAATTGTTTAATTGAAACATTTGAATATCAAAGGTAGGATTATTTGTTAAGACACCAACTGAATTATCGTAAACTTTTAATCCTTCTTTCACACATTCAACAGTAATCGAATGCTCTTTATCAGAAATAATCCAATGTAACGGAGAGGCAGGCAATTGTTCATTAAAACTAGTTTTGGTAATATTTAAATTATGTAGTAAATTTTTAACCTCTTGTAAGGTCGCACATTGTGATAATATCCAAGGAATAAACTCAAAAGATGCAATATTATCTTTTCCTCCCTGTTCCTCTTTATAATCCGCATTGGTTGGAAAGTTTAACCCTGCCATCCCTAATCCTTTTTCATTAATGGCATCATAGTATAAAGGATAATCTTGAAACACATAGGACATTCCAATAAACGCATAATGATTTTGTATCTCTTTCCCATTTCGAAATCGAAAAAGATAATTTCTCGGTGTTATAGTGACTGTCTCTTTATAGGAATATTCTAAATCAAAATTCCTTCCAAAATAATGATCTTTTGTATTATAAGTAATTGCTGTACACATATTAATTTCTTCCTTCCATGTAATATTATTATTTCTATTAATTATGATTATCAAAAAGAAATATCATAGTTAATTCATTTATAGTATATCATCTTTTTCAATAAAAGAATATTATTTCATCTCATAACTAATATCTATATAGTGATAAATTTGTTCAATCGGTATTGAACCATCTAAAGGAATCGTTATCCAATGATCTTTATTCATATGATAACCAGCAAATATTGTTTTATTATCGATGAGATTATGAATATTTTGAGTTGGATATTTTACGTCAAGAATATCAATTTCAAAGTCTTCTTTTAACCCTAATTTAGTTTTTGAAACAACTAATAAAATACCATACCAACGGTTATTTTCCTGATGTCGCCATATTGCATTTTTCGGAAATTTTTTCCATAAAAATTCTAATTCTCCATGATACTTTTCTTTTATATATTTAATTACCTGCTTTGCTTGTTTACTTTTAAAAACCTCTAAAGTAAAGCATTTTTCAATGATATCTTTTATTTTATTTTCGTCTTCTACTTTTACCTCTTTAACAAAGGTTCCTGTCGAATTAGGAATATCTACCAATATATATTCTTCTTCATTAATGACATCTATTAATTTTGCGATATTTTCCTTTTTAGAAAAACATACAATCATCTCAAACTGTCCATCATGTAACTTTGTTTTAAAAATATATTTATTATCTTGTTTTATAAATCCATACGATACTAATTTATGATAATTTATCTTCTTATTTTCTAATTCTTTATCTAATATCCTCATACTCTTTCAAATCCTTTTTAACACTTTTTATTATCACGAAATATATTTATATTTCCAATGATGAATTATTTATTTTATTATACTATATCAGTATAAAATTGAAAATAAAAAAGAAGAAAACAAATCTTCATTAATTTTATCTTTTATTATCTACTTTTTTTTACGACATTATCAATCACATTAGCAGTTTCAAAATTATAATATATATTTATTTCTTTTAATATACCCTTTCCTACTGATTTCAATCTTTTTTCATCTTGAAGCAATTTCAAAAATTCTTTACTTTTTAATTTATCATGCAAATAGCGTATTGCAATATAAGATAAATTATAGCCATTTTGATTTCCAAAACTTCGATCATTATGGTTCAATTCATTTAAATTAATATCGCTATCTTCCTTTAAATTTTCTTTTACAAAATTTTTAAATGCTTGTTTTTCCTGTAATGAATCTTTCTGTCCCGATAACAATTGAGCTAAGCCCTCATCTACCCAAGTTATTCTTTCCTTTTCCTCACCATAAACATAATATTTATATAGATGATGAATAATTTCATGCATTAATCCTTTAAACATATACTCTTTTGTTTTTTTTCCATTTAATTGAATATAAGCAAAAGCTCCCTTATCATTAAAATAACCAGAAAAAGAAGATTGCCCATAAACAAAGTCTGCTTCTTCTTTTTTATCGGTCAAAGCTATAACTAATTCAATTGGTTCTGTAATATCTAAAAAATTTTTTATTTTATTAATATTCTTATAAAAATACGATTTAAATTCATCAGCGAATAATTTTAAATTACTTGAACAATATAGTGTCAAATTTTTATCTACGATTTTTTCTTCAAATGTCATGTGTTTCTCCCTCCTAGTATTTCTACGGCAATATAATTTTTTTTTGCCTCATATCAATGTTTCACATTCATGGATATTACTACAAAAGATAATTTCTTACTTTTTGTAATATTTTTGAATGAGATTTTCCGTTTGAAATAATAGCCCCTTTTATATCACCATCATATCGCTGTTCTTTACCATATATATTTGTCACTTTACCGCCTGCCTCCGTAACAATAACATAAGATGCGGCTAAATCACAATTGCCATGACTAGTTCCAGGAAATATATCACATGAAAAATCTCCAGTTGCAATAGCCATACAACTTCTAGCTACACTTCCAATGGATGAAATCTTTGAAGAAGATTTTAATTCTTTGATTAGAGAGACTTCATCGATTATATCATTATGAAATATTTCAATATTAGTTCTATATCCTAAATCACCTAAGTCTTTATCATTTACATGAATTTTAACATTATTGCAATAAGCTCCCTCCCCTTTTATTGCAGAATACATTTTATCTTCATTTGCATTATATACTACTCCAACAATAGGTTCTCCATTATAAACTAAAGCTAAAGAAAATACAAACACAGGAATATGATTAACATACATACCTGTCCCATCTAAAGGATCACATACCCATACATATTCTGAATTTTTTTTATAACTTTCTTCTTCTCCATTGACTGAATGATTCTTATATTTTTCTTTTACTTTTTCAATTAGATAACTATTTATTTTTTTATCGACAAGTGTAACAACTGTTTTATCTTCTTTATAGTTTAAATCAAGCTTATCCTGATAAAATTCTAACATTATTTTCCCTGCATATAAGGCAATTTCTTTAGCAAATTCTAAATATTCATTAAACATATTATATATCCTCCTATAACTTATCATATTCTTTATCACTAACTGGTTTTAATCCAACATTTTTAGTTTCTTCTCCTGGTATTTCTACAGCAATATGACCTGGAGATAGTTTTTTTACTTGTTTTCCTTCTTTCATGTAGTAGTCTAGCTTTTTTTCAAATCTACTTTATTACTTTTGGTTCATCATTTTTTTCTCTTTTATCTTGTACTAAGTTAACAAATTCTGGATAAATTTTCAATAATTTATCTATAGCACCTGTTATTCCTTGCTTTTCAAAGCAAATATATTTATCAATTAAATCTGAATTATCTAATGGCATATCCTTAGGCCCATTTGGATATCTATATATTATAATGTTCCCTTTTTGTTCCTCTTCTTTAAGAGTCTCTAATATATTTGAATAAAAAGTTTTTCTTAAAGGTATTATAGATTTTTCAAATGATATTACTTCTAGTGACCATAAAAAATCATAATGATTAAAAGAACTGCCATCTAATTCATATAGATATCCTTCTTTATCATATAATTTTTTTAGTACCCCTTCTCTTCTTTCTACTAATTCAGGTTTGCCATTTATACTAGATATTCTAGTATCTAAATCTCCATTGCCATGCCCCATAAATAATAAGGCTACTACTTTATTGTCAGTTGCATAAATACATTCTTTTTGGTGAGTACTTTTATGTGCTACTATTTCTTTTATATTTGGATTTGGACTTCCATGATAAACTATATTCATAATTTTGGTTATCCTCCTAACTTACCATATTCTTCATCACTAACTGGTTCTAGCCAAACATTTTTAGCTCTTTTCTATCCTGAATACTCTTAACCTTTTGCTCGATATAAGTCGATTGATTTTTGTGATGCTATTGTTTCATTATCAAATATTTTATTTACTAAATGAATTTTATCTTGATTCATATATACCTCTTTGATAAAAAATATATATAATAAGAACATATATTTTTTTAATTATGATTTTAACTATTTAAGAATATTTATATAAAATTCTAAAACCAATATTTTTTCATATCGTTTAAAAACTTTTTATCAATTGGATATCCAGAACTTTCACCGATAATAGAATCTATTCCACAATAGGGACACAAGGCTGTATCGTTATCATTACACCACTTTTGTATTTCTTTTGGATTAAAAATAGTACAACAATAAAAGCATCCACATTTACTATCTTTCTCTAATTGCTTTCTATTTTTAAATGAATATTTATGCGCTTCCAACAAATCATCCCTTATTCTGTTTAATTCTATAATATTTTTTACTTTCTTTATAAATTTCTATTATATCCTTTGTTAAAAAAGGTGGGTATGGAGCATTATCACTAGTATATTCTTTTAAGTTATCATAATAATTTCTATTACAAAAATAACAATGATATTTAAGACTATTATTGGATTCTTCATAATCACCAACATATAATTCTTTATTATTAACTTTTTCTATAATTTCTGATGTAGGCATTCCATATATTATTTCAACTAAATTATTTCCACAATTAGGACACTTAATATCCATACATTTACCACCATCTAAATTATATCATGAAAAAAGCAAACTTTATATATCGTTTGCTTACATAAATTTTAATTTATTTTATTACACAAGTAGAACCATCTTTTTCCGCTTCCTTTTTACTATCTTCTAAAGTACTTTTATCATCTTTTAATCCTTCAAATCCTTGTTCTTTTAATACTTCTTCGCTAGCGTTTAAAACATCAATATCTAAAATAATATTATATTTATAATTTTGATCATTTACATCAACTTTTAAACTCACTCCATCTTTATTAAATTCTTTATTATTCTTATCCATATTTTTTTTATATTCTTCCCAATTTTCTTTTACAGTAGGATCAGTAATAGTTGTATTAACTTCCATTGTCATATGATCTAACTTATCATTTTTATAATTCATAGAAATTACTTGTTCAATATTCATTCCCTTCTCATTTTCGGTAGTCGTACAAACTAATTTTTGTTCCTTTTCTTCAATCTTGCCACATCCTGTAATTAACGTAATAACGAATAAATTTAAAAATATCATACTAATTTTTTTCATCATTTTACCTCCTTAAAATTAATATATATTATTTATTATAACATCATTTTTTATTTTCTCAACTCTTTAAACTTCCTCTTTTATCTATTTATTTTTCTATAAAATATTATAGTTTTATTTAAATTTTTAAATTTTATAACCTATAAAAAAAGATTATCATTTTTTGATAATCTAAATCGGACAAGTTATAATTTAAGTGATATTATATCTATTTTCTTTTAAATATTATTTTAAACGTTTGTCTAACAAAGGGTTGAATAAAAAATAATTGAGAAAAATATGCAAATGGGAAATTAAAACAAATTAATTTTAACCAATTAGCTAACAAAGTAAATATATTAAATCCTATATAGTAAGGATAGTATAAACAAGCTGCTATAAAACTCATCACAGGTACCATTATTCCTACAGTAGCACATATTACTGCTGTTTCAAAATGAATTGGATTCGTTTTTTTGATATCAAAATTGTTACAAGCCATTTTAAAAGAAAAAGGTTGTCCTATTAACATTTCTGCTAAATAAGCAAAACAAAATTCTACTAAAACAACTGTCCATATAGGTAAATAACGACCAAACATATAAACTCCACCAAGTTTATTAATAGCATCCATTACACTATCAGTGCCAGTTAAATTCATAAATGTTGATCCATTTACAACATACAAACTATAAAATACATACGCATGAACTGTAATAAGTACTGTTATTAAAGCAAATAAAGCTCTTTCTTTTTTATTTGTAGGCATTAAATTTCACCTCCTTTTAGCAATAAAAAAACACACATAGAACTATCACATTATTCCTAAATACATCTCTGTAATCAGTTTTATGTGCGTAGCACTACATGTGTCAAATGTATTACTTATTCAGTATAACATAATTTTAATTTTTTTGTAAGAATTTGGATTCTTATAAATTACTATTTTTTTCTAATACTTTGCCTTCAAGATTTATTATCAACAGATTTATCATATATTACACAATCTACCTCATTATTTTTGTGCTGTTTTTTTATATTTTTCCTATCTTTGCTTAACTAATCCATTTGGAGTTAGAACATAAAGCGTATCTACTACTTCATTAATATACTTTCGATCATGGGATACACTAATTATAGTCCCTTTATACTCGTTTAAAACTTTTCTAATAACGGGGTTTGATAATGGACTTACATTTCTTGTAGGTTCATCAAGTATTAAAACATCACATTTATCTAATACTAATTTAATAAGAAATAGTTTGGCTTTTGTTCCATTACTTATATCTTTAATATTACTCGTCATTTCTTCTCTAGTAAATTTCATATTTCCTAAAAACATTCTTGCTTTTGTAATTTCCTCTTTACTGCCGTCAGGACATATAAAATTTAATACATATTTATAACTGTTTAAAATATCATCATAGGTCTGTGGCATATAACCAACCTTAATATCATCCCTATCTTTTAACTCATTATATATTAATTTTATTAAGGTAGACTTCCCAACCCCATTCTTACCTATAATACATAAATGTACATTGCCAATTATGTCTAACTTAATATTTTTAGATAATACTTTATCAGATACTTTCAATTCATCGATATTTAAATTAATTATATTTTTTGTTCTAGGTACTTCAACATTTTCAAAGAAAAAACTAATACTTTCTTCAACATCTGGCACTTCAGTTAATTCAGCCTCATCTAACCTTTTTTCCTGGGATTTTAAAGAATGCATTTTCTTTTTTAAGGTTTGAGCCCCATGGGGATCTGATCTTGAAATTGCATTTTGCTGATGTTCAACCTTTTGCATTATTTTTTGTAATTTTTCTAGTTGCTTATCAAATTCCCTTTTTTCAGATTTTGCAACTTGAGTTTGTTTTTCAATCTTTCTAAGTCTTTGCTCCACATAAGTATCATAATCGATTCTTAATAAAGTATGTCTACATTCAGTTTTCTTTTTTATTTGTTCTAAATGCAAAATCATATTTGCTGTATTAGCAAGTAATGTTTCATCATGTGAAACATATATAATTGGCTTATTGGTATTATTAATAAATTTCTCTAGCCACTCTAATGTTTCAATATCTAAATCATTAGTAGGTTCGTCTAAAAATAAAATATCATATTCATCTAATAATAATTTTAAAATAATAATTTTAACCTTTTCTCCACCTGATAATGTACTTATTTTTTGTTTCAATATATCATCGTTTAAATTAATTAATTTTAAGTATTTATATAGATTATTAATTTTGTCATAATAATCATTTTCATCAATAAACAAAAAATCATATACATTTTTATCTAATTTATCATCACTAATAGATTGTTCTAGATAGCCAATTCTATTACCTTTAAGATTAATCTTTCCACTTATTTCAGCATATTCACAAATTTCTAAAATGGATTTTAGTAAAGTGGATTTTCCATTTCCTTCTTCCCCAATAATAGCAAGTTTATCGCCATTATTTAGTATTAAGTCTAAATTTTTAATTAAATATCTACCACTTATAGATATAGTTAAATCTTTTATTTCTAACATATTATGCCTCCTTTTCGGCATAATCAAAGTTTATGCCAAACTTATTTAATTAAATTTCTCATCTTATCACCTCTTTATTTTTTATTAAATAATTTAAAGTACGACTCCCGATACCAATGAATTTATCTAGTTAATTATAACATATTTTATTGAATTTTTAACGGTTTACTTAAATTTTCTTTTTTATTTTTCAAATATACTTCTGTCTTAAAACTACAATAGTTCTAAATATTTATTTAATATTTCAATTTCTAATTTATTAACTAATTTAATAAGAACATATAAGAATAATATTGCTTGTTCGTGGTTAATTGCTTCTAAATATTCTTTTAAAAATTTCCCACTAGCAGTAATACCTTCTAAAACAACCTGGATTTCTCTTAAAGGTAATGTATTTTCTTCTATACCATTGCTATTGTAAATCCATTCTAAATTAGTAGAATCTCTCAAAGATTTTAATGTTTCTTTTGGTATAGGTCTCATAGAATTTAACTTTTCATTTAATTCATCAACTTTATCAAAATAATTATCAGGCGATTCAAAAATCCAAGATAAAACTAATAGCTTATATACTTTATTTAAAACCTAACTGTGATCTATCGGTTAAAAAAAGTAAAATAAAAATTAGCCTTGTAATTATTGGCTCAAGCAAACAAAAACGGAGCCTTTCGGTTCCTTTTGAAAGCTATTAAATTTTAGCCTTTTATGCATCTTACTAGCATTTTTTTTAAACACATGATTCTTACTTTTTAATTAAAATAAATTTAAAAACAATTTTATTTATCTTAAATTTTGCTACCTAAATGCTACCTAAAATTTTACTTGATAATCTTACTCATACAAAATGTAATTTGTGTTATTTACAATATTTCATAATAATTTCATCATCGTACTTCTGATTTTTAATAATTTCGTAAGTTTCTTCTTTAGAATTTTTGTTACATCTTATTACATCGTAGAATA
>CANQYN010000037.1 GCA_947628105.1 uncultured Bacilli bacterium | reverse complement strand
CATTATGTTTTGCTTGTTTAAACATATCGCGAACACGACTAGCTCCAACTCCTACAAATAATTCTACGAAATCAGAACCACTGATATAATAAAATGGGACATTCGCTTCTCCAGCAACGGCTTTAGCTAACAAAGTTTTTCCTGTTCCGGGAGATCCTACCAATAACACTCCCTTCGGAATCCTAGCACCTAAACTTTGGAATTTTTTCGGATTTTTTAAGAAATCAATCAATTCTTTTACTTCTTCTTTTTCTTCTGTAAGTCCAGCAACATCTTCAAATGTTACTTTTCCATTTGAATCGTCTAAGCGAGCCTTACTTTTTCCAAAATCCATTGATTTATTAGCACTATTCATTTGTCTTGAGATAAAGAAAAAGGCTAATCCTCCAATTAAAACGATAGGAAGTACATTAAGAATAAATAAAAGAATGGTACTAGAAGAAGGATCGGCAATAGTTGTTATTTTAAATTTATTTTCCTCTTCTGATTTTAGTAATTTTGTCATCACTTCTTCTGCTAAAGGAGCGCGAAAGAAGAAACTTTCTTTTTCACCATAATCTTTTAATTTTCCTCGTATTTCATAAACATTTCCACTTACTTTTGGAGTAATTTCAATTTCAGATACTTTTGCTTTTTCTACATCTTCCAAAAATTCATCATAAGTAATAAAGTTAATCTTTCGATTAGCAACATTCACAAAATATAAAATTCCTGCCATAATCAATATGATTAATAAATAAGGAACAACTGTCTTTTTTACTTCTTTTTTATTCATTATTTAACCTCCTGTCAATAATACTTAAGTATTATATCACATTTTTCATCACTTGGAACATCTATTTTTGATTTTTTCAATCCTGGTATCCAAATAATATCTCCTCGATTATCTACAACAATAGGCCACAGTTCTCTTTCTTTAGGAAGAAGCTTATGTTCGATAAAAATATCTTTTACTTTTTTTCTTCCTATCATCCCTTTTACATTTATTTTATCTCCTGGTTGTTTTGTACGAACTGTAAGAGGTAATTTTACATCATCAAAATTAATTCTACAGATATCATTCCCATTTTCTGTTTCAAAATCCACTTTTTGAATACGGTGATTGTTAGGTAGTATCATGTCATCTTCTAATTCAAGTTTATAAGCTTGGATATATTCTTCTAAATAATCTATTCGAAGTTGAGAATAATTTTTTTTAACAATTACATGATTAGGTAAATTTAACATTACATTTGGTTTTTTAGAGGAGATAACATCTCTAATTAATTTAGTATGTTGATCATGAATTAAATGAATATTTTCTCCATATACTTTTCCTAAAATATAATCGATTATCTTTAGTTGAATTAACTCATCTAATTGACTATATTCATTTAAATTTAAAATATTATCTTGATAAATTCGTTCTATTTGTTTTTCTACTTCTTTTTCTACATATTTGTCATACATATAAGCTAAATTACTAAATTTATAAAATTTTAGATGCATGTTAGGCTCTTCTTCTTTTAATCTAGGTAAAATATATTTCCGATAGCGGTTTCTCGTATATTTATCACTACCATTAGAATTATCAATAACAAAAGGAATATTATGTTCTCGATTATAGTATTCAATTTCTTCTTTAGTAAGCTCAATCAAAGGTCTCATTATTGTATATTCATCAAGAAAAACAACTTTTTGAAATCCCGCATATCCTTTTAATGTAGAGCCTCGTACTAATCTCATTAAAATCGTCTCTACTAAATCATCGCCGTGATGAGCCGTCAATAAATAAGGAGCACGATATTTATGTAATACCCTTTCAAAAAATTGATATCGTTTTTTTCTGGCATCTTCATGAAAATTTTCTTGTTCATAATGTTCAATTTCCATTTTTTCAAATTTTACATGATTTTTTTTACAAAACTGACTGACAAATTTTGCTTCTTCATCACTTTCTTTTCTTATTTTATGATTAACATGGGCACATATAATTTCAATATCTTTCTTTTTTCTTATTTGCAATAAAAGATATAAAAGAGCCATCGAATCAGGTCCTCCACTAAGCGCAATTACTACCCTGTCGTCTTCTTTTAAATTTTTTTCTAACCACTTCTGTGCTTCTAACATCTACGACACCTGCCTTTTTTTCTTCTTGATAACGATTCTCATATCGATAATATTCTGGTCCTTGATAACGATATGTATCGTTTTCTTCTTTTAAAAATAAATAATCCGTATCTAATATAACGTAATTTCCTTTTGTTAATATTTCTTCATTTTTATTTAAAAATCCTACAGATTCATGGTTTATGGCTGTTTCTTTTTTCCCTGCAAAAGGTACATTATCATGGAGTAGTAAACCTACATTATCAAATTTTGGATCTAACCATTCAATTCCACTTTTTTTCAATTCTTTAAAAATATAATAAACTATCATACTTGCAATAACCCCATCATTTAAAGGTTTTACATATTGAGATATTTCGACATAGACATTATCGTTTACTTTCCTTCGAAACAATGGCTGAATAATAAGAGGATGATTAGGAATCGTATCTGTAACTCGATTAGAATTTCCTACTTTCAATACAAAATCACCTATTTTAAATACCTTGCTAGAAGACCCTTCTCCTAAATATTCAATATTTTCAATACTGCAGTGCGAAAGATTTAATAATTCTTCTACTATTAGTTTTAATGTTAAAAGTACCTCTTTTTCAGAAACTCTAGAAAATATTTTTTTAATAATTTGTTTCATATCATTATTTTTTTCAATTTTTTGACTATAACATTTTGTTGATAAATAATTCATCAATGGAAAATAAATACTTGGTATGGAAAAATTACTCAATATTTCTTTCATATTATGAGGAATTTTTTCTATTACTTTTTCATTAGAAAAAATTTCATGATAAATATTTGTTAAAGTTTCTTTATCTTCAATAAGACGGACGACATTGTAATTTTCTTCCGTTGAATAACGGACTAAAGGTAGATTATTTATCACTTGCTGAAGACGAGACCAAGTCATAAATTCGATAGGAATTCCATATAAAAATTTACCATGTTTTTTAAGCCAAAAGGATTCTTTATCTTCCTTTGATAATTGATAATTAGTACTTATAATTGCTATTAAATAAGAAAGTTTTCGTAAAAAAATAGGTTGAAATTTTTCTCTTAATTTATCATTTACCATAATAAGAGATAAAAATTCGTTTTTCCCATCGTTATCTAAAATATTAGAAACATAACATTCTTTTAGCTTATCATCTTTCATTTGAGCTAACAAATTTACAGCTTCACTAATTGAAAAAAAAGAAGAAAATTGATTTATATTATTTATAAAATATTTTACAAAATATGGTCCTAAAATATTATCTAAAAGTAATTTTTGTAATTCGAGAGAAGAAAATTCTCTGATAGCATGAAATCTCGTATTATAAATTTTTGATACCATAATGTATTCTACTTTTCTTTTATTATTTTTTACTGTCATTAATTGTTGATATAAATTTCTTACCATTTTATTTCCTCTATTCCATGTTGACGTAGAAATTCGTTTGTTTTAGAAAAAGGTCTACTTCCAAAAAAACCATGATTAGCAGAAAGAGGTGATGGGTGAACACTTTCTAAAATAAGATGTTTTTTATTTTTAATTAATACTTTTTTACTTCTTGCATAGCTTCCCCAAAAAATAAAGACCATAGGTTCTTCCCTTTCCCCCAATTTTTCAATAACCGTATCAGTAAAAATTTCCCATCCTTTTCCTTTATGAGATAAAGGGCTATCTTTTACTACTGTCATAATTGAGTTCAAAAGTAATACGCCTTGTTTTGCCCATGAAGTTAAATCTGTTGTCTTTCTTTGAACTTTCAAATCCGAATATAATTCTTTATAAATATTACGTAAAGAAGGAGGCATAGGACATCCTTCCTGAACAGAAAAGGAAAGACCATGTGCTTCTCCTATTCCATGGTAAGGATCTTGCCCTAAAATAACTACTTTTACTTCATCGTAATCAGTTAAGCGAAAAGCTTGGAAAATATTTTTATATTCGGGAAATATAATTTTATTTTTATATTCACTTTTTACAAAAATTCCTAAATTTCTAAAATAATCTTTTTTAAATTCTTCTTTTAAAACGATATCCCATTTTTTATTTATCATATTGTTACCTCATTTATAATCTACATCAAAGATATAAAATTCCCTTGTTCTCTTATTCTATCACATTTTTTTGAAAAAAACAGTTTTCTTATAGAAACTATTTTAATGCATTAGCAATTTCAATAAATTCTTCTAATGATAATTGTTCAGCTCGAGTACTTAAATCATGTTGATATTTATGTAAAGATTCTTCTATTTTTTTTAAATCATATTGTTTCAAATTATTTTTTAATGTTTTTCTCTTTTGTTTAAAAGCATCTTTAATTAAAGAAAACAAAATATCTTCATCGACTTTATAAGTTTCTTTTTTTCTTTTCATTTCTACAACAATACTATCTATTTTAGGTTTTGGAAAGAAGACATTACGTGATACATCTAATATCTTTTTTACATCATAATAATAGGATAAAAAGACAGATAAAGATCCATATTCTTTTGTTCCCGGCATCGCTTTAAATCGGTTTCCTACTTCTTTTTGAACCATAATTACCAATTTTTCAATAGGAAGTTTTTCTTCAATAATTTTCATTATAATTGGAGTAGTAATATAATATGGAAGATTAGCTACTACATAAATTTTAGAAAATTGATATTTGCTTATTTTTTTCTTAATATCCGAAGTTAGAAAATCTTCAAATATAATTTCTTGATTTTGATATTGCTTTAATTCATTTTTTATAATATTTTTTAATGTGCCATCAATTTCATATCCAATAACATATCCTGCTTTTTCACAAAGTTTATAAGTCAACGATCCTGCGCCAACACCAATTTCGATGACTAAAGTATCTTTATCGATATTGCTTTTATCAATAATTTTGTTAATTATATTTTCATCGATAATAAAATTTTGTCCAAATTTTTTCTTAAATTGAAATTCATATTCTTTCATCAAAGATAGAATATGCTTTGGAGAATATATCATATCACACTTCCTTTATAAAAAAAATGGGAATTTTTACCCATTCATTTTTCTTTCTACATAATTTATCATAAATTTTCTTTAAAGTCAAACTGATTCATGGCATTCTTTGTTGTTTCTTCTATTACTTTATCAACAGATATTTCTTTTATTTTAGCTATTTCTTGAGCAACATAATATACATTATATGGTTCATTTGTTTTTCCTCGATATGGTTCTGGAGTTAAAAATGGGCTATCGGTCTCTAAAAGTAAACTAGATAAAGGCATTTCTTTTACTACTTCTTTTAGTTTATGAGAATTTTTAAATGTGACAACTCCACCAATTCCAAAGGCAACACCAAGTTTTAAAAATTTATATGCCATTTCAACACTTCCACTATAACAATGTAAAACAATCTTTGATCCCTTTCCATATTTTTTAACAATTTCATAAGTATCTTCTATTGCATCTCGACTATGAATAACAATTGTTTTATTATATTTTTGAGCTAATTTTATTTGCCGAATAAATAGCTCTTTTTGTTCTTCTTTGTTTTCTTTATTATGATAATAATCTAGTCCTATTTCTCCTACACCAACTATTTTTGTATTTTTTAAATTTTCTTCTAAAAATAAAAAAGACTTTTCATCAATAGTTTTTATTTCATCAGGATGAAAACCTATTGTTCCATAAATATTTTTATATTTTTTACAGAGCAAAATTACATTTTTTGAATCTTTTATATTTGTCCCACTCACAATTATCATATGATTCTTCATATGTTGTATCACTTGATTAATATCCGAATAAAATTCTTTGTCTAAATGACAATGAGTATCTATCATCATTAGAAACTCCTCCTACCTATTGGAAATTATATCATAATTCAGGAGAAAAGAAAAAAGTATTGATTAACAATACTTTCAATTACATCATTATTCGACATAATTTTCTAATTTTTCTTACTTATATAAAAATAGCGAATAATACAACTACCTACAAATACTAAATAACTAAAATCAATCCAATTAAAATTCACAATTACATTTACAGTCAAAGCAGCAATAATAATTGAAATAATTGTAATAGCATACTTCTTATCTACTGTTTTAGTTGTCATTTTATCCCTCTCATCTAATTAACAGCACCATTAATATATCATATTATGGAACATTTGGTAAAGAAAATCATACTATTTTATTCGACAAAATAAAACACTTTACAAAAGTTTGTAAAGTGTCTTTTTTATGAATAAATTTCTTTTAATTTTTTTTCTTTATCGATACGGGCAAATAATGGTTTAGGTTTATTTAGAGAATGACCATTTTGTAAGCCATTAAATTGAATTGAATCAATACTTTTTAAATCTGTATTTAATTGATGAAAAATTTCTTCTGCCGTCGTTGGTAAAAATGCTTGTAAAAGGACTGCTCCACTTCGAATAGCTTCTAATAAATTATATAATACTGTTTTTAATCGATCTTGTTTTTCTTCTTCTTTTGCTAATACCCATGGCATTGTTTCGTCGATATATTTATTACTTCTTCGAAAAATATCAAAGATACAATCGATAGCGTCTGATACTCTTAATTCGTTCATTTTTTCTTCTACTTTTCCTACCGTATCCATAACTAATTTTTTTAAATCTTTATCGATATCCTCTTCTACGTTTGGATTTTCTACTATTCCATCAAAATATTTATAACTCATAGAAATGGTACGATTTACTAAATTTCCTAAAATATTAGCCAAATCGGAATTAATTCTTTCTATTAGTAATTCATATGTAAATATTCCATCACTAGCATAAGGTATTTCATGTAACATGTAATAACGAACAGCATCTAAACCGAATTGTTTTACTAAATCATCTGCATAAACAATGTTTCCCTTACTTTTACTCATCTTATCATCTTCTGATAATACCCATGGATGTCCAAATATTTGTTTTGGAAGTGGTAAATCAAGTGCCATTAACATAATTGGCCAATAAATAGTATGAAAACGTAAAATATCTTTTCCAATTAAATGAACATCTGCTGGCCAATATTTTTTAAATTTTTCACTTGGATTATTAATATCGTAACCTAAAAAGGTAATATAATTGCTTAAAGCATCTATCCAGACATAAGTAATATGTTTAGAATCAAATTTTACGGGGATTCCCCAGGTAAAGGAAGTTCGAGAAACACATAAATCTTGTAATCCTGGTTTTATAAAATTATTTATAATTTCATTTTTTCTCGCCTCTGGTTTTATAAATTCATCGTGAGTTTCAATATATTCTTCCAATCTTTTTGCGTATTTTGATAATTTTAAAAAATAGGCTTCTTCACTAGCTTTTGATACTTCTCTACCACAATCAGGACATTTTCCATCTACTAATTGAGATTCCGTAAAAAATGATTCACATGGTGTACAATAAAGACCTTCATATCTTCCTTTATAAATATCACCTTGTTGATATAATTTTTCGAAAATATCTGCGACTACTTTTTCATGATATTTATCTGTCGTTCTTGCAAAACAATCATAATTTGTTCCCATAACATCCCAGATTTCTTTTACTTGATGAGCAACTTTATCGACAAATATTTGAGGTTCAATTCCTTGTTCTTTAGCTTTTTGTTCAATCTTTTGTCCATGCTCATCGGTCCCTGTTTGAAAATAAACATCATATCCAGTAAGTTTTTTATAACGAGCAATGGCATCTGCTAATACAATTTCATAAGTATTTCCAATATGAGGTTTTCCTGATGTATAAGTAATAGCTGTCGATATATAATATTTTTTTTTCATATTTACCCTCCTTCAATAAAAAAAACTATAAATATAAGGACGCAATAGCGCGGTACCACCTTATTTTATAGAATTTCTATACACTTAATCTGATAACGCTTGTGGCGATATCTGCTAATAATTCACAGATACAGTTCCAGAGCCATTTCGAATACTTTCTTTTCCTTATTTCCACCAGCCATAAGGTCTCTTTAAAAATACTCCTATTCTTCTCTCTTTCATAACTTTTAATAAATTGATAATATCATATTTTTTTTTATTCTTCAAGATATTTCGTAAAAAATTGAGATGCTATTTGAGCAATTTTTTCATCAGTATCTTTAATTATGCCTTCTTCTGTAAAAATAATTACCAATCCAGCAACATCGCCATTTACGATAATAGAATTCATTACATAAGTACCTTCAACTTCTTTTTCATCAATTAATTTTATTGGTTTTCTATGTTTTTCTAATATATTTTGTCTTCTTTTAATAGCAAAAACTAATTCTTCACTAATATTTTTATTTAAATATTCTTTTTTTAAAGGACCTGATAAGGCGATAATACTATCTGTATCTGTAATAATGATATTATATTTTGTAAATGAATTAATCGAATCCGCAAAATTTTGAGCAAAATCACTAATATTTTTTAATGTAGAAAATTTTTTTAATAAGATTTCTTCTTTTTCTGTAATATATATTTCTATTTTTTCTCCTTCGCGTAAACGCATTGTTTTTCGAATTTCTTTTGGAATAACAATTCTTCCTAATTCATCAATTCTTCTTACAACACCAGTTGCTTTCATAAATTACCTCACTCTCTAATAAATAGTGTGAGGCGAAGAATTATTTTTATACAAAAAAACAATTTAGTTTTTCTGTATGGAGTTTTCAATTAATTTCATTAATTCAATTAAATAATAAATAAAATGTTTATCTAATTTTATAATATCTAATGTTATTATAAGTTGTTTTGCTTGCATTCGAAAACGAAACATTCTAGATAATTCCATTACTTCCATAAATAATTTTTCACTATCAATTTTTTGTGTTAATTCACTTGGTAAATAGATTTCAATAAAATTAGATGTTTGCCTCGTTTTGGTAATATTTAATTTTTTTGCTTGTTTCTCAAACCATTCTTCATGCATATAAATAATTAAATTTTCAGATAATTTTCCAAAACGATCTTCTAATTCTAATTTTATTTCTTTTAATGTTTCATATGAATCAATCATATTAATTTTTTTATGAATTTCTATTTTTAAATCTGTGTCGGAAACATATGTATCTTCTATCGCTGTTTCAACGTCTACAAGAGGTACTTCATCTTTTACTTCTTCTTTGACAATTTCTTTTCCTTGAGGTTTTGCGACTTCTTCATTTAACATATTTAAATATAATTCAATTCCAACGCTATCGATAAATC
>CANQYN010000036.1 GCA_947628105.1 uncultured Bacilli bacterium | reverse complement strand
AATTGTTAAAATCAGATCATCGTTATTTTTGACAATTCCCACTTCTTTGGCAATAGAAAGGGCAGTATCCTTATTATCGCCAGTAATCATGACTACTTGAATTCCAGCTTTTTGAACAATTTCTACTCCTTCTATCGCCTCTTTTCGTATCTCATCTTTTATTAAAATAAATCCGACTAAAACTAGATTTTTAAACTCTGATTTAATCATCTCTCCTGGAGAATACGCAATAGCTAATACCCGTATCCCACGGCATGCTATCACTTTAATTTTTTCTTCTAATTTTTTTGTTTGATATAATTTCTTTTTCATTCCAGAAGCACTAATATATTCTGTACAATATGGTAAAATTTTTTCAAACGCTCCTTTGATATAAGTTGTTTTCCCCTCTTTATTAATAGTAGTATGCATATATTTATTTTTGCTATCAAACGGATAAAAATGAACTACTTGATACTTTTTTTCTTTTTCTCCTAAATATTGTAATAAAGCTCGATCCGTAATATTTCCACCAATTACCTGGTGATTACTATAAACTGCTTCAGTATTATAAAGAATAGCATCCTCCAAATGTTGATATAATTTAGGGGTTTTCTTTATATCTTCTATATACTGATATTCAGATAAATCTCCCGATAAAAATCCAACAACTTCTAATTTTCCTTTCGTTAACGTTCCCGTCTTATCAGTAAACAACATATTTAAGCTCCCAGCAGTTTCAATTCCTAACATTTTTCGAACTAACACATGTTCTTTTAACATTCTTTTCATATTAGAAGATAAGACAAGCGTAATCATCATCGGAAGACCTTCTGGAACCGACACAACAATTACAGTTACGCAAAGAGTAAGCGCATATAAAATATGCCCTGTTATAACAGGAATATTAGTAAGTGTTTCCTTTATTAAATAAAAATCAAAATGATTTTTTAAAACGATAACTGAAAACAAGTAGGAAATCGCCACTAAAAAGGCGCCAATATAGCCAATTTTACTAATGACTTTTTCTAGTCCTGCTAACCGTAATTTTAAAGGACTATCTGGCTGTTTTTCAGAAATTTCTAAAGCTAATTTCCCATAAATAGTATCACTTCCAACCTTTGTCACCTGCATAATTCCACTTTGCGTATACACGACAGTCCCACGATATAATAAATTTTTATCTGTTACGATATTTCTTACCTCTTCTTTATATTGTTCTTTTGCTTCCCCATTTAAAATGGACTCATCAACTGATATACTTCCTTTTACTAAGATGCCATCTGCGGGTATTTTATCTCCAGAAGACAATAGGACGATATCATTTACTACGACATCTTCTAATGGTATTTCGATAATTTTTTTATTTCTTTTTACACGGCATTTACTTTGCGATGCTTCTTCTTGCATTCTAGAAAACGCTTTTTCACTTCCATATTCTGAAAGAGTAGAAATTAATGAAGAAACAAAAATAGCAATTACAATTCCTAGTGTTTCATACCAATCAAAATTTTGAAACAAAAAAATAGTTTTAATTGCTAAGGCAATAAGCAATATTTTAATAATAGGATCCGCAAAACTTTCTAGTAATAAACTAAAAAAAGAATTTTTTTTAGTTGAACACAATGTATTAGATCCATATTTTTCTCTATTTTCAATAACTTGTCCCTCACTAAGACCGCTTTCAATATTCGTATAATAGTTCATAATATCCTCCTATATTTAAACTATATTGATAATTCTTATGATTTAGAAGGATTATAAAAATCTTTATTACGACAAAAAAATAGCCATTTGGCTATTTAATAATTAACTAATCGATAAAAATTGAAAGAAGGCCGATTTAATAATCTAAAATTAACAATCGAAGTCCCTATTCCATTAGAAATATATAAATCCGTGTCTTTTACTTTATAATAACTATCATGATACTTTTGCGAAAATTTTGGATATATTAATCCCCCAATAAAAGGTAACCGTATCTGTCCTCCATGAGAATGTCCTGATAATACCATGTTATAAATACTAGTATCAATTTCATCGATAAAATCTGGTTCATGCATTAATAAGATTGAATAGGTTGGAGCCTTTTTAGCTTTATATAAAAAGTCATTCATCTTATCCATTTTATCCGCAACAGATACTTTTCCATAAGAGTTGGTACTCATTCCTCCAATAAATATATAATTACTTTGATCGATATAAATCGTATCATACTTATCATTTAAATTAGTAAATCCACAACTTTCAATCAATACATCAAAATCTTCATTATAATAATCATGATTCCCACTAACCGCATATTTTCCAGCATTTGCTTTAATTTTTGATAAACTAGCAATCAAATCTTTCTTTACTTTCTCTGTAACAATCGTATCTTGGTCAATTAAATCTCCGGTAAATACAACAATATCTGGTTTTAATAGATTGATTTTTTCCACTATTTTTTCTAAATCTTCTTGAAAAGTTACTCTTCCATAATGGATGTCACTAATATGAGCTATTTTAAATCCATGAAATCGTTTGGCTAATTTTTCATTTACAATTTTATATTCTTTTACTTCTAACATATGTGGTTCAATATATCTAGCATACAAAAGAACTGCTATGATAATAATGATTAATACTAATAAAATTTTTAGTAATAATCGCACTCTACTTCCTCTTTCCATATTATCACCTATTTTTATTTTAACATACTTAAATCGTTAAAACAATAAGTGAGTAACGATTATCGCGCAGATAATTCCTATTATATCGGCTGCTAGTCCTACCCATAATGAATAGCGGATTTTTTTAATTCCTACGCTACCAAAATAGAGAGTTAAAACATATAAAGTAGTATCAGTCGATCCTTGAATGACAGATCCCAATCTTCCAATAAAACTATCTGGTCCAAATTGAGAGAGTAAATTATTTAAAATAGCAATCGTTGAAGAGCCAGAAATAGGTCTCATAATCATCATCGGAATCACATCAAAAGGAAGAGCTATCATTTCAAAAAAAGGTTTTAAAAAGGATAATATAATCGATAAAAAATTACTATTTAAAAAAATATTAATAGAAAATATCATCGCTAACATACAGGGAAACATCTTTAAAATAATATCAATACTTTCTTTTGCTCCTTCTAAAAATTTATCATATAAATCCACATTTTTATAACAAGCATATAGAAGAATATATAAAATAATAAGAGGAATCATCAAATTAG
Source organism: uncultured Bacilli bacterium (assembly GCA_947628105.1). Lineage (GTDB taxonomy): Bacteria > Bacillota_I > Bacilli_A > RF39 > UBA660 > CANQYN01. The sequence goes on along the minus strand of CANQYN010000036.1, from coordinate 6,093 downwards.
ATAAAATGGTCATATTTCCCTCTTTTCTTAGCAACAATTCGATCGATAATAAGGCCTCCTAAAGTCGCCATACCTGTCGCCAGTAAACAAGGAAGCAAAATTTCAGTAGGATTGACACTATGATACATCATTCTCATAGAAATAATCGTCGTAGGAATTATGGTTACCCCACTCGTATTTAGTACTAAAAAAGTAATCATACTTCTACTGGCAGTATCTTTTTTCGAATTGATTTTTTGTAATTCTTCCATCGCCTTTAATCCAAAAGGAGTAGCCGCACTACCAAGGCCCAACATATTAGCAATAATATTAGAAGAAATATACTTTAAAGATGGATGCCCTTTTGGTATTTCTGGAAATAATCTTTTCAAGATAAAAGAAAGTTTATGCGCCATTTTATCTAATAAGCCCGAAGCGACCGCAATATTCATGATTCCTAGCCATAAAGCAATAATCGGAAACAATTGAAAAAGAAGTTCGATTGCTTTTGAAGAGCTATCTAAAATTTCTTTATTTAATTGTTCCACACGACCAGTAAATAAGAAAGTAGTAATACCTACCACTAAAAAGAAAGCCCATATTTTATTCATCATAAATGACGAAACCAACCAATTATTTTATTATATAACGTTTTTTTTATAGCTTTCTTTTTAATATAAATATCTTGTGTATGAATGTTATCATCTCCTATTTTTACCTCTATTTTCCCAACTGGTTTTTTTAAATCAATGGTTCTTTTTTTAGATAAAGTAATCTTTAAAATAATATTATCTTTTTCTTTATTTAATAAAGCATATTGAAAATCATTTTTTAAATAAAAATCATATTTTTGATAATATTTATCTTTGGGAATATTTAATATTCCCTTTTGTAATATATGATAAGAGTGATAATTTTCAAATCCATAATCAAATAAAGCTCTATGATCAGAAAAATCGTTTCCATCATTCAAAGTAACTACTACTAAATGAAGATTATCTTTTTTGGCTGTCGTAACCAAAGTTCTTCTCGCTTTTACTGTAAATCCAGTCTTCCCTCCAGTTGTATATGGATAAGTTTTTAAAAGTTTATTTTTATTGACCCATACATATTGATTTTTATTAGTAGATAACTTATACGTTTTGGTCTTAGTAATTTTTTGAAATGTTTTATTTTTCATAGCCGCGCTCATAAGAAGTGCCATATCATAAGAAGTTGAAAAATTGCCCGCTTCCTCATCTAATCCACTAGGATTATTAAAAGTGGTATCCGTCATGCCTATTAACTTTGCTTCTTTATTCATCAGATCTACAAATGTTTTTGTATCTTTAGAAACATGATTGGCAATACTAAGCGCGGCATCATTACCACTTCTTAACATAAGTCCATAAAGCAAATCGAGTAAAGTCATTTTCTCTCCTTTTTTGATATAGATTCCCGATCCATAAGCTTTTTTAATTTCATCGCCGATTGTTATTGTTTCATCTAACTTTCCATATTTTAAAGCAACATAAGCCGTCATTATTTTTGAAATACTAGCAACACTTCGAATTTGATGAATATTTTTACTATATATAATCCGTTTACTGTCCATATCCATCATAATGGCACTACTTGCGCTAGTATCAATCGCTTTTACTACACTTGGAATAAAAAATAAACTAATTAAAAAAATTCCTATTTTTTTCATACTTTCACCTTAATAAAACATATGAAAAAAAGAACAAATTATGTTCTTTTATTCATCTTTAAAATGAATATCTTCAATATCTACAATGGGAATTAGTTCATTGTCAATCGTAATTAAATGATTCGCATTTTTTCCAATAATTTTGTAAGCTTTTTCCCCTAACTTGGTCTTGATTATAACATCGGCTTTATATACATAGCGAGAAGATGTAAAAATGTCATCAATTTTCTGATTAATATTTTTTTCTATTAACTTTTCTTCTTTTTTATTAACTTTTTCCTCTTGTTCTAAATCGCTTCGATGATAAGAATAGCTTTCGTTATTTGTCAATGGTTTTTCTATTTTATTTTTAAATACTTTCGGTAAATCTTTATCCATTGTTTTCACCTCAAAATATTATATGATGATACCTTGGGATTATTCCATTTTTCTAGCAATGAAATATCCTAAAAAACTATAAATAAAGCAAGAAATAAAGGAAACAATATTGGTCATAAACTTTATATTTTGAACAATTAAAAGAAAAAGAGAAGAAATCATAAAGCCCGTAATAATAGTGTAGATAAAAGAAGAATAATTTTTTAATAAAAATGTCATCATTTTAGCGGTAAAAAAAATTCCAACAAAAATACCTAAGCAGAAAAATAAAATGATAAAAGGGTTATGAAAAAGGAGAAAAAAAGCATCACTAAATAGGTGCATTAAAAAGGAATAAGAACCTAGCATAAGAAAAATTAAAGTTCCACTAAGTCCTGGTACAATCATAGTAAAAGCATCTATTAACCCTAAAAAAAACAGATAAAGATAATCTAATACTTTCCCATGAAATTCATAAGTATCTAATTTTAAAGCAAGAAAAGATATGAAAACAAATAAAAAGATGAAAAAAAGAATAAACTTATTTCTTTTTTGATGAAGATCAAATTTTTGAAATAAACTTGGTATCCCCCCACTAATTAATCCAACAAACAAAAAGATAGTTGGCAAATAAAAATGATCTAGCATATATAAGACAAAATTACTGCATAAAACGATAGCTAATAAAATCCCACAGCCTAATTTTCCTAAAAAGAAAATATGATTTTTAATGCCCTTAAAGAAACAGCTAATCGCCTCTATTGCTTTTTCATATACTCCAAAAGAAATCGCTAAAAGACTACCACTTACTCCTGGTAATATTTTCGCAATTCCAATAAAAAAACCTTTTATGATGAGAAGGATATCATTTTTCATACTTAACTATATTGTGTTATACCCGAATTTATTCTCATCAAAAATTGGAATCCAATAATTACTACCTGTTTTCGGTAATTCAAGGATAACCTCTTCTCCTTTTTGCGTCTCATATTTTCCAAAATCAATAGAAACTTCTAACAAGTTAGCATTTTTAGAAAATTCATATTCATATTTTTCTAAAAGATCATCTTCTGAAAATAGACCTAAATAATAATTTCCATAATCGATATTAACACTTTTTGTCTGCCTATCTAATTCATATAATGAATAATATTGAATACATTCATCGCTCTCTTTTCGACATAATCTAAAATTAAAATCTTCTAATACTTCTGGTCTAATTTTATCCTCATTATTTATTATTACTTTCAAATATAGAGGCTTATGATCTGTCACAATTTCGATTTGTCTTAAATGAAGACGTTCATTTTTGGATAAATCCATAGGAATATTAATATGATGAAGTTCCCCTCTTTTTAAAAATATATTTTCTTTCGTAAGTTCTTTTAAATAATAATTTCCGTACGGAATACTTTTACTATAGGCTTCTCCTTTATCGTCTGTTTCTATTGTATCTATTAAACTATCTTTTTTATAGATAACCTCTCCAAAAGTACTAACGATATCTTCTTCCGCATAAATTTCATATTGATAGTTTTTTAATTTAGTAAACTTTATTTCATTATTGACATCTAACGTTCTTCCTAATCTCGTCACTAAAATTTGAGCCGTCGATATTTGAACAGAATCAGATATCACATATCTTCCTTGTTCTAATGGGGTATCTTTATCGATTTTAAAAGTAGTAAAATCTTCTGTTTGAAAAAAATTATTAGGATATTTTATATTTTCGATTTGGTAGGTTCCATATCCCAAAGTAAATGAGCTATAAAATAATCCGTCATCCATCGTCTTCATCACTTCTTCTTCGTTATTTGAAATATATTCCCCCGTATCCAAATTCCGTATTTTAAACTGAAATTCTCCTACGGTCTTACTTCCATATTGATCATATTTTTGAATTGTAATAGGATATTTTTCTTCCGCATGAACGGTCAAAAAAGGAAGTAGACAAAGTATTAAAATAATAATTTTTTGAAGCATTTATTCACCTCCCTTCTAGTCTTATTATCCTAATATTAATTAATAGTTTCAAGAAAAGAAAAGTTGTGATTTTCATCATATCCAATGATAAAATTTAAAATTAGCTTCTTGATTTAAAAAATAAGATTTAAAATTGATACTGATCAATACTTTGTGATATAATTTACAAAAGGAATGATAATATGAAAAAAAGAATTATTATAATTACACTCATTTTACTTATCTTTATCTCGTTGATGACAATCTACTTATATGTTTATACAGAATTAAATAAATCATTAACTTGTAAAAAAAGTTACTCCTATGATAATATCTCTATTGTAGAAACAATAACATTACAATTTAAAAAAACAAAAATTGATAAAACGATAGGACAATTTGAGATGACATTTAAAGATCAAAGTGAAGCAAACGCTTATTATGGTGAATATAAAAATAAAAGAAACCTATTAATTAAAGGAAATAAAATTACCTATTATACAGATGAAACAAAAAATTTTAAAGATGTTAATCGCAATCGTTATCAATTAAAGAAAAATCTAGAAGAGCCAAAACTAGGATATCGTTGTAATTAGTTAGGATGGTAGTATGAAGTATCCTTTATTGACAATAGAGACACTAAATATGCAAAATCAAAACAAGAAAGATGATAATAATTTAAATCGTTCCACCATTTTGACAAAATATATTAACAAAAAGAAAAATTATATTTTAGGTACTCAAGAATTAAATACTCGTTTATCAAATAAACTAATAAAATCATTAGACCACTATGTTTTATATGGAAATTTTCGGTTTGGAAAGATAAAACTATTAAGTGATTTCAACGAAAACAATGCTATAATAACAGATCGTAAAGTAGTTAAAACAATAACCAAACGATTACCTTGGATTCCTTTTAATCCAAATGAATTTATCAAAGGATATAAAAAGAAATCAATTATTCCTAGAATTGTCACTATATCTTTTATCGATGATGATACAATTGGCAAATTATATGTGATAAACACTCACTTAGATTATTATTTAGAAAGTATTCAAAAAAAACAATTAAATAAAATATATCAAATAGTAAAAAAACTTAGCCCAAGATTTCCAACAATTTTAACAGGAGATTTCAATATGGAAATAGGAACTCCTCATTTTGATCAATTTATCGCCAATTTAAATAATATTGGTTTAAAACGTGTCAATGTAAATAAAAAAACAAACGATAAAAAATATCGTAATCAAACAGCTATCGATCATATTTTTATTCCTTTTTCATGGGAAATAAAACATTGCGGAATTATTAAAAATCGATTATTAAATAAAATTACCGATCATAAAGGAGTATATGTAAAAGTAAAAATTAAGAAATCAACAAAATAAGTTGATTTTTTTTTGCCATAAATTTGTACCTAAATAATTTTTTACAAATAAAAACTCTTGATTAACAAGAGCTTATTTACAAAATGGTGACTCGTATGCGATTCGAACGCATGACCCTTTGATTAAAAGTCAAATGCTCTACCTGCTGAGCTAACGAGTCATTAAAAAATGGTTGCCTCGGCTAGATTCGAACTAGCGAAATGCCACAGTCAAAGTGTGGTGCCTTACCGCTTGGCTACGAGGCAATTTTAAGTGGTGGAGGGAGATGGATTCGAACCATCGAACCCGAAGGAACAGATTTACAGTCTGCCGCGTTTGACCACTTCGCTACCCCTCCAATATGGTGGCGAACTAATATAAATCCCACGCCAATGAATAAATAATTCATCGAGTTACTTGGTAAGTATAACATATAAAATTTAAAAAAGCAACACTTTTACTCTTTTTTATCTATATTTTTGTTAAAATAATTCCTATTAATATCAATTTATTTTTTGTTTAACGATATTTAAACCACATTTAAAAAAATGGTTAACACAAATTGTAATTTGCATTATTTTTTATTTGGTAAATCCTTACAAGTATCAAGAACTATTTCTTTTAAAGATTCTTGATTATATATATCATTTACTAAATACATAGTTTTAGCACCATCATAAGGTATAGATTCTTGCATATTGTATTTTTTATTACTATCTACTATCTTAACAAGT
>CANQYN010000035.1 GCA_947628105.1 uncultured Bacilli bacterium | reverse complement strand
TGGTGCTTGTGGTGGGAATCGAACCCACATGGCATAAACCGCAGCATTTTGAGTGCTGTGCGTCTACCAATTCCGCCACACAAGCAATTTCTATTTAATTATATCATATAAAATAGGAATTCGTACCCCCTTAAATGAAAATTATGATAATTACTTTAATTTACTAAAAATTTCTTTTAAAGGTTTATAAATCACTAAATCTGCCATTTTATCATAAGGTGTACTTTCATTATTTAAAATAACAAGATATTTCCCATGAAATAATCGAACTAAACTACTAGCTGGTTCTACTGTCAAAGAAGTTCCAGCAACAATTAACATATCTGCTTTTTCGATATATTCTTGAGCAAGAATATATGAATCTGGTAACATCTCTCCATATAAAACTACATCTGGTTTTATCATGCCTCCACATATACAGCGAAAAGATTTTTCACTTTGAAAAACTTCTTCTGCAGAATATTCTTTTCCACATTGAACACAATGATTATGATAAATAGTACCATGTATTTCTAATACATTTTTACTACCCGCTTTTCGATGAAGCCCATCAATATTTTGAGTAACAATCGCTTTTAATTTATGTTGATCTTCTAACTTTTTTAAATATTTATGAGTAATATTTGGTTCTGCATTTAAACAATTAAAATTACTTTTATAAAATTCATAAAATTCTTGGTTATGTTGAAAAAACATATTACTACTTAACATGTACTCTACGGGATATTTATATTTGGTTCGATAAAGTCCATTTTTTCCCCGATAATCTCTTATTCCACTATCGGTAGAAACTCCAGCTCCTCCAAAAAATACAATATTATTCATTTCATCAATCATTTTTTGTAATTGTTTGATTTCATCCATTTTTCTATCCTTTCTATTATTTTAAAAAGAATTAGAATTTTAATTTTGTTCTAATTCTTGATATCTTGTTTCATATAAATCTGTTTCTTCCAAAACTTTATCTACTGTTTCTATTTGAGGTAACTCTTGAATAGTAGACAATCCAAAATAATCTAAAAAATCATCTGTTGTTCCATATAAAGTAGGTCTTCCTGGTGTATCAGATCTTCCCATTTCTTTAATGAGATTTCTTGCTACTAATTTTCTTATCATATGACTACTGCCAATTCCTCTAATTTCATCGACTTGGCTTCTTGTAATTGGTTGATTATAAGCAACAATAGCTAGGGTTTCTAAGGCTGCTTGACTTAATATTGCTTCATTTTCTGGGACAATTTTTTCATAATATTTTTTATATTCTTTTTTCGTCGTCAATTTTAAATGATTACCTAAAATCATCAATTGAATTCCTCTATTTTCTTTTGTATATTCTTCTTCTAAGTTTTTTATTACTTCTGCTACTTGTTCTTCTTCAATTTCTAAAATTCTGGCAATTTCTTTTATTGATAATCCCTCTTCTCCAACAATAAAAAGTAATCCTTCTAAAATAGCACTGAAATTCATCTCTTTTCACTTCCTCTTAATGATAAATAAATATCTTGAAAATTATTTTCTTGAGCAATTTCTAACTCCTGTTTTTTTGCCATTGATAATATAGATAAAAAGGTTACAATTACATACTCTTTTGTCAATTGTTCAAATAATTCTTTAAATTCTACTTTCTTCTTTTTATGGAGAATTTTTCTAATTTGATTACTACGCTCTTTTACCGAATATTCCCGCGTTGTAATTTTTGTCTCTAATGGTTTTTCAAATTCTTTTCGACTTAAAAATTGAGAAAAGACATTCATTAATAAATCAATATTTAATTCTTCTTTCATAAGATTATTTTCTTCTTGATAAATAAACAAATTCTCAGGTGCTTTTGTAAAAACTTCTTTTCGATTTTGTTCAAGTTCTTTAAAAGAAGAACTAATTTCTTTATATGCTTGATAATCTAGTAATTTTTTAATTAACGTTTCTCTTGGATCTTCTTCCATTTCATCTTCGACAATTTCGGGTTTTGGAAGTAAATAAGAAGACTTCATTTCCAGTAATTCTGCCGCCATAACAAGATATTCACTAGCTATAGTTAAATTCATTTCTTCCATTTGTTCAATATATTCTAAATACTGTTTTGTAATTTCTTCTAATTTGATATCATATAGATTCATATCGTTCTTTTTTATTAAATGGAGTAATAAATCTAATGGTCCTTCAAATTCATCGATTTTAATTTCATACTTCATTTTGTTCACCTCTATTATTATATCATACAAAAAAAAATAAGTAAAAAAAAGGAAGTTAAATTCCTTCTTCATCATTTAATGTAATAATCGTATAATGATTAAAATTTAATCGTTTGATCATTTTTTTAAAATCGTCAAAATCAAAGTTGTCAATTAGTTCAATCGTATCAAAATCTTCTTTATCAAAAAATAAAATATTATCTAACAATTGATCTAGCATTACACTATAATTTTCCGCTTGACAACATAAGTCCATTTTATCTCTATTTTTATATAACTCAAATAATTCCTTATCAAATGTTGGATTTTTTACTACTTCCAAAATGGCAGAAAGAAATTTTTGAGGTTCTTTTGTATAACTTCCTATTGTAAATTCAAGAAAAGAAGAATTTGTCATCATTGCTACATTTATATTGTCTTGAATGATTCCCTTTTTTATAAGTTCGTGATAAACCTTAGAAGTTACTCCAAAATTCATCCTTCTAAAGTAAGATAAATAATAAGATAATGTTATTTGTTCTTTCTTATTAAAATCAGAAATATTTATTTTATAGGTAACATTAGCAATTGATTCTCCCGTAGCCATCGTTACTTCAGATTCTTTTATTTTCACCTCATCAGGTTCATCATAACATAGAAGTTTTCCTTTTTTTTCAGATTTAGGCAACGTTTTTACTATCTTTTCTAATAATTCATATAAATGTTCTATTTCAAAAAATCCTCCGATAAATAACATTTGATTTTCTGGATAATAAAATGCATCATAATACTTTTTTATATCTTCATATGTGATATTTTCAATATCTTTTAATGTTCCTATTGAATTGATGTAGCGAGTTTTATAATAAAGATTTTTATTTCTTTCTTCAAATAATAATCTTGATTTATTATCTCTCGACATTCGAATTTCTTCATAAATAGCAGGTTTTGTTGCCTCGATATCTTCTTTTGTAAAGATAGCTTGATTAATCCCTTTTAATAAAGTTTCGATTCCAAAATCGAGATATTTAACAGTTTTAAAATAATAATTCGTCATATTGGGAGTAGTTACTCCATTACAGCTCATCTGATGTTCTCCAAACACTTTTATCATATTGCCAAATTGACTATGTTCTAATAATAAGTGTTCTAAAAAATGAGCCATTCCATCAGAAACATGATATTCGTCTTCTTCAAAAACAAAGTCTTTACTTCTTCCTCCTACCTTAGTAACCAATTGTACTTCAGCAGAATACTTATTAGGATCAAAATAAAAATAAACTGGCATCCCATTGGATAAAATTCTTTTTTCTAGTTTAGTTTCCATTTTTTACCCCCTTTACAAAATAGATAGTATCTAATTGTAATCGTTTTGCAAATTCAGCGATATCAGAAGGAGTTAATTTTTCTATTATTTCATATTCTTCAATATCAGTAAGACCTTTTTCAAAAAATTTATATACATAATCATCTAATAGAGCCATTTTATATTCTTTCATACGAATTAAATCTAAATAACGTCTTTCTTTTATATTTTGTAACAACGGAGCTATTACTGATTTCTTTTGTAATTCATTTATTACTTGTTCAATTCCTTCTTTTGCTTTTTCTTTGTTATCCCGATGAACAAGTGCGGTAATAATAAGGCCTCCTAATCGAGATACATTTCTAGCATCTGCCGTATAAACAATTTGATATTCCTCTCTTAACTTTTTTCCTAACAAATTAGAAGACTGAGAATTTAAAAGAGAAGTAATAACCGATAAAATTACTATATCTTCTTCTTTCATATGAGATACTTTATACCCCATTTGTAATACTGATTGATGAAATTCTTTTTCTTCTTCTTTTTCTTTCAATTTCTTTTTTTCTTCAAAACAATTATATTTCTTTGAAAATGATATTTTTTCATATTCTCCATGATATAAATATTTATCCAATAAATGTAGTATTTTTTTATCGTCGACATTTCCAAAAACAAATATAAAAGGATATTTTGATTGAATATGGGTTTGATATACTTGAAACAAATCAGAAGAAGTCATTTTTTCAATATCTTTTTTATGGTTATAAATATTATTTTTATAATAACCACTCTCATCAAACATTTCAAAAAACTTTTGATTACTATAACCGTGGATACTTTTCATACGATTATCAATCGATAATAATAAAGCTGTCTTCTCTTTTTGAAATTCGTCTTCTTGGAAAGCACCATCTATTTCATTGGGATGATATATGGTATCTATCATAAACTCAATCGCTTCTTCAAGATGATCTTCTTTGATATAAAGTGGGTCTGGTATAATCATTGTAAAATCATAAAAACCATTTTTCATGGTTTGTTGGATGCCACAACTAAAAGATCCAATATACCGTTTCATATATTCTTTTAAAAATAAAGTTTCATTGGGATATTTTTTACTAGTATGCACTAATAAAGCAGGTATTAAATCGATTAAACCAATTTCAGAATCAGTGATATCAAAAGGGAAAATTGCTTGGATAATAATACTTCTAAATTTATTGTTATGAATAATAATGGGGGTATTTACTTTTTCAAATACATCTTTCATACAACATACCTCATCTTTCAATTTTTTATATTATAACAAAATATTTTATGAACTTCTATAAGAACCAGAAGAAACGTGATGAAAAAACATTATTTGATTAAAAAAATATTCTCAATAGAATATTTTTAAAGTAACATTATTGTCTATTTATTTTTATAAATTTTTTCACAAATTCCTCATTTACTTTAGAATCCACCACATCCTCATATACCGTTTGTGATCTTTCAATTTGATTATCTAATTGATTTAAGTATTGATCTATTTCAAAATGGATAGTGATTTCTTCTAAACTTTGTCCCTCATAGCTATTATGATCTAAGAACCATTTTTCTTTTAATTTATCAATTTCTTTTTGCATATAAATTGGAATCAAGCGTTGTTGTAAATCACTCCAAATAGGAGTTTCAATCTGAAAAGTTTCAGGATTAATTCCATAAGTTATCGTATCTTTGATATCTGGTCTAAAAAGAGCAGTTCTCGTTTCAGAAACCAATAATATATTTTCTTGTAAAAATTTATTGATATCATCATCATGATACACAGAATCAAATCTTTTTGATTTTTGACTTATATTATAAATACAACTTCCTTGATCATTTTGTTCTACTAAGTACGTATTATCAGTTATTCTACAAGAAGAAAGCTCAAACTCACTACAATTCAAAACTTTTACTAAATCTAATGAACGTTTATATTTTTTCCCAGTATAATGCTTAAATTGAATAGTAGTCTTCCCATTTTCATCTTTTTGAGAATAATCCGTTACTAAAAAGTTAGTTTGATCTCCTATATTACTTTGAACAATAAACCCTATTTTATCACTAAATATTTCTAAGATATGATAATCCGGTAATTGTCTTACTATAATCATATTTTGATCTTTAATATATTCAATATCATATTCTTCTTTATCATATTTAAAATAAACAATATTTCCTTCACTATTTTTAATTTCTGTTTCGAACATATAAACCTCCCTAAAATAAATTGCTCTTTTATTATATCATATATTTTATCCTCTTTAAATATTGTTCTATAAAAAATTTTTATTTATCACTTAAAAGTGAAACTCAAATTATTATATACTTTTTCTAAAATTTTAGGCAAATGGTTTACTAAGGTGGAATTATCATTACTTACTTTAAATTTATTTCTTTTGTAATACTTTTTCTAAAAATATTTTCTTTTCAAATGTCCCTCTTTTAGAACCTTTTTCTTTTGCCATAGTAATAACTTCTTCTAGTGTTGAATTTTCTAACTGAGCTAAATATTTTATTATTTCTATCATATCAGCTAATTCTTCTATTCTATCCTTTCCCGTTGCTTCTAAAACTTCTTGATATTCCTCATTTAATTTTTTTCTAATTCAAATTTATATTCCTCATCATTTAAAATTTTAATAATTGGTTCCTCTCCATTTGATTTAATGATTTCTGGTATTTTATCTCTTACCAATTTATTATATATTTGTTCCATATTTTATCCCCTCTTTTGTATATTTATAATATAAATATACAAGTATTTTTCAATTAATAAATTTATCAGTTTTATTGATACAATATTTCTTCATAATTAAAACATTACCTTTTATTTTGTGATTCTGTCGATTTTTGATCTTCCAAAGTAGCAATATATTGCATAGCTAAATTTCTTTTTTGATTGTCGATAATATATTTTGCAAAATCTTTATAGTTTCCTCCCTTTTCAGCCAAATTTAAAAAACAACATCCATCAATTTGAGATAGATTATATAGCTGATTTTTTAAAGATAACTCAAGATTTTGATTTGGATGTATTTCATATTTCTGAGTTATCCCTCCATTTAATATTGTCTGCTTGTCTGGATTATCTTGATATGCTAGTAAATCAACACAGTAAGCATAATCATAGTATAAAAGAAATTGGTTAAATTCATAAGGTAGCTGATATTTGTTTTTGGCCTCTTTATATTTTTCTTCTAATAATTTGAGTCCAAGATTATTGTTATATAGGTAATTTAAGAAAACAAAATAATCTTTGGGGACTTCTAAAATAATGCCAATTTTTGTTAACAAATTATCATACATTTCATAATTATGTAATTTGGAAACGACAATTCCCCCACTAGCCATTCTCAAATTTTCAGAAGGAATTTCTCTTTCAGCAAATTTTACATCATGTATTTCTTCATACACTTTTTCTGCAAAATATTGAGTTTGTGCTTCCATAATCAATCTACCAACATTACTTTCTTGATTAATTCCTACTTGATTATTTTCAGGATTTGTTTGAACTGCATGATGTAATTCATGATATACAGTAATTTCTCTTAAAGGTTCCTCTAAATTATTTCTAATAAAAATGATTTTACTTTCTGGATCTCTAAACCCCTTTACCTCTTCACCATATTCTTTATAAATTCTATGATTTTCGTCATAAAATTCTATTTTACTAGCAAATATCAACGCATTCTCTATTAAACTTTCTAAAGATATATTCGTTGGTATGACTCCTTTTTTTACTGCTACAAAAAAGTAATTTGAAAAAAATTTTAAAGTTTCATTATCTATATCATTTTTTTTGCTTTTCATTAAACTCATAATTTCTTCATATGTCATATTATCACTTCCCAATATATTTTATATCAAAAGTTCAAAATATTTTGAACAGTTTTATCACTAGTACCCTAAAGAAAAGAGTATGGCAACTATTATTGTTTTTTTAAAACTTTAGAATATCCTTTATCTAATAAATCGCTAAAATCGTTAGGAATTTTTTTCTTTGCTTCTTCTATTAATTCATTAGGAATTTCATATAATGCCTCTGCCATTGAACCAACTATACAAGCATTTGTATCTGTATCACCACCAAAAGATATAACTTTTAGCAACGATTCTTCAAAACTGCTTGAGGTAAATAGTGCATATAAACAATTATCAATTGTTTTATAACATGTTGTATTAAATTCATTAAAATCAGAATAATTTAACTTTAAATTCAATTCTTTTATTATTTCTTCTTTTGAAAAACCTAAACGTGCTAGAAAAATAATTAATGCAATCGTGGTAGCAGAATTTATTGCTTCTAAAGAATCGTGAGATGGAATAGTAGTCAAACTGCATTATTAATTATATCTTTTTGGTTGTTAAACAAATAGCCAATTGCAGAAATTCTTATCATTGCGCCATTACCAATACTTTTTCCATTTTTCTGATCTAATGCCCATTTTGTAAATCCAGGCAAAAAAATACCTTTAAAATATGGTGTAAATTCTGGTTTATATGTTAAAAATTTTTGAGCATATTTTAAGTAATACTCATAATTTTTATCATTTAAAATGGCATCCAAAATAGCTATGGTTAATATAGTATCATCACTATAGAAGCTTTTTTCACTAATTAGTTCTTTAGGATTTAATTTTGAAAAATGTTTAGTTTGTTGATACTCATATATAGAACCAGCTAAATCTCCTATAATTGCTCCCTACATAGTATACCTCTTTCTCATTTTTTATTTCTGACAATATGCAAGTATGTTTTCTAAATGACATATATCTATAAAAATTATAGCATAATTTATAACATATTAAAACTCGGGTTGTAATAGCCCGAGTTTAGTATCAATCTGGTGAGAATGACATAGTTATTTACAACTTTTTATTTAAATTTTTGTATACTAAATTAACATCATCGCTTGCTTCCCAAATCTTACCATCATTTTCAACATAAAATTCAATACTTCCATTATTTGATTTAATAATACTTATATCAAATAATCCATCTTCTCTTTGATAATCTTGAAGGCAATAATATTTTCCATATTCATTTGCTACCTTTATCAAATCTTCTTTTCTATATATTTCTTTACCCATATCTAATATATTAGGATACTCGCTAATTGAAGTATTATTATGAGGAAAAATTGACAACTCATCAAAGTTTAATCCTTCTGCAATATGAAAATCAGAATATTGCTTGCTACATGGGACTATTATCATATACTTAGACATTAACATTGCTCCTGCACTATACCCCATCATAACCCCTCGATAATTCTTTATATTTTCTATAATATTTAATTTTTCACACATTTCTTTTTGGTCAAAAGGATCTCCTCCCATTAACATTAAAAAACTAGATTCATCAATCCACTTTTTTGCTTTATCGGAACTTATACTAGGTTCAATAATATGAACTTCATCAAAAAAAATTCCAACTTTTTCAAAATGATTTTTAAATGCTGGTTCATATGTTTCTATTGCTTTTTTTATCTTTTCAGGTTGCTTTGGACTACCTACAATATATACTATACTTTTCGTATCTCTTAATTCCGTTTTAAACATATCTCCCAAGCCATGTCCAAATGCATTATTAACATCGAAACCACTGCAATAATATCTAATCATATTGATTACCTCCTATTAACTATTATAAATTTTTTGTTTTGACAAAATAATTAACCCCCTAGGTATTTTGACACAAGTATCAAAATAGTCTAAGAGACATCTATTTTATATTAAGTTCGAAAAAGTTCGAGCAGAAACGTCACTGGTGGAGATGATGGGATTTGAACCCATGTCCAAAAATAACCATAATTTAAGATTCTACAAGTGTAGTCTATTTTTTCATGTCCTAAATAGTTTTAGAAATAGACGACTAACTATTTAGTAAGCTTATTATA
>CANQYN010000034.1 GCA_947628105.1 uncultured Bacilli bacterium | reverse complement strand
ACCCACATGGTGGAGGAGAAGGTCGTGCTCCAATTGGTCGTAAAGGACCAGTTACTCCTTGGGGTAAACCAGCATTAGGATATAAGACGCGTAAAAACAAGAAAAATTCTGACAAATTAATTATACGTCGTCGTAAAAAATAGGAAAGGATGATTTAAATGGCAAGAAGTATTAAAAAGGGACCTTTTATCGATGAGCACTTAGCTGCTAAAGTGGAAAAGGCAAATCAATCAGATAAAAAAGAAGTAATAAAAACTTGGTCTCGCCGTTCTACAATTTTTCCTAATTTTATAGGACACACATTTGCTGTTCATAATGGTAAAGAATTTATTCCTGTTTATGTAACAGAGGATATGGTTGGACATAAATTAGGTGAATTCGCAGCCACTCGTAAATTTGGTGGACACGGCGACGATAAAAAGAAAAAATAGACCTAAAAGGAGGATTTAGATGGAAGCAAGAGCAATTGCAAAAGGCGTAAGAATCGCCCCTCGTAAAGCGCGTCTAGTAATAGATTTAATACGTGGAAAAAGCGTAAGCGAAGCTGATAAAATATTAACAAATATGAATAAAGAAGCAGCAAGAGTAATTAAAAAAGTGTTAACTTCAGCAGTAGCAAATGCAGAAAATAATTTAAATTTGAAAAAAGAAGATTTAATTGTTTCTACTTGCTATGTAGATGAAGGTCAAACAATGAAAAGATTTAAAATTGGATCAAAAGGACGCATCGATCCAATCAAAAAAAGAACAAGTCATATAACAATTGTTGTTAGTGATAATAAGTAAAGGAGGAAAACTCGTGGGTCAAAAAGTACATCCAATCGGTTTAAGATTAGGAATCAATAAAACTTGGGAATCAAAATGGTATGCAGGAAATAAAGATTTTGCTAAATTCTTAAACAATGATATACAAATTAGAAAATTTCTTGACAAGAAATTAAAAAATGCTTCTGTTTCAAGTATTGTTATTGAAAGAACACCTGCTAAAACGGATGTTATTATCAATACTGCTAAACCAGGAGTTGTTATTGGACACGGTGGAGAAGAAATTGAAAAATTAAAAAATCAATTATCTAAATTAGTAGATGAAAATGTTCAAATTTCTATTAAAGAAGTAAAAAAACCAGATATTGATGCCGCTTTAGTAGCAGAAAATATTGCTCATCAAATTGAAAACCGAGTATCATTTAGAGTTGCTCAAAAAAGAGCAATTAGAAATGCTATGAAGGCAGGAGCAAAAGGGATTAAAACTTCTGTATCAGGTCGTTTAGGAGGAGCTGATATGGCTAGAACAGAAGGATACTCAGAAGGAAATATTCCACTTCATACTTTAAGAGCTGATGTTGATTATGCTCATAAAGAAGCAGATACTACGTATGGGAAAATCGGTGTTAAAGTATGGATTTATAAGGGAGAAATTTTAGCCTCAAAAGAAAAGGGAGGTAACAATCATGGCACTAGTACCAAAGAAGACGAAGTATCGTAGACCACATAGACTACGTTATGATGGAAAAGCAAAAGGAAATTTAGAGCTATATTTTGGAGAATATGGTTTAAAAGCAATGGAAGGAGCTTGGATTACTCAAAATCAAATCGAAGCTGCCCGTGTTGCTATGACACGTTATATGAAACGTGGAGGAAAGATATGGATTAATATTTTCCCTCATTTATCTTTAACAAAGATTCCATTAGAAACTCGTATGGGTAAAGGAAAAGGACAACCAGAACAATGGGTTGCAGTTGTTAAAGAAGGAAAAATTATGTTTGAAATTGCAGGAGTAAGTGAAGAGGTTGCTCGTGAAGCATTACGTCTTGCAATGCATAAATTACCTATTAAATGTAAGTTTGTTAAAAAGGAAGAAAGTGGTGAGTAAGCGTGAAGATGGATGAAATTAGAAAATTGACAGATGAAGAAATCAAAACCAAGATTACAGAATCACAAGAAGAATTATTTAATTTACGTTTAAGTAAAGCTCAAGGAAATTTAGAAAAACCTTCTAGAATTAACGAACTTAGAAAATTAGTTGCACGTATGAAAACAGTCTTAAGAGAACGTGAACTAAGTGAGGAGGGTAAATAATGGAAAAGAGTAGAAAACGTGAATTAGTCGGTAAAGTAGTTAGTGATAAAACTGACAAAACGATTACTGTACTAGTAGAAACTTACAAAAAAGACCCATTATATGGGAAACGTGTTAAATATTCAAAAAAATATGCAGCTCACGATGAAAAAAATGAAGCTAAAATAGGAGATATAGTGCGTATTGTTGAAACAAGACCACTATCTAAAACAAAAAATTTCCGTTTAGTAGAAATCGTAGAAAAAGCAATTATTTTATAATTGAAAAGGAGGATCCTAGTATGATTCAACAAGAAACCCGTCTTAAAGTAGCTGACAATTCTGGAGCAAAGGAAGTATCAGTTATCCGTGTTCTAGGAGGAAGCACTAGAAGATATGGAAATATTGGAGATACAGTTGTCGTAACTGTAAAAAAAGCGATACCTAACGGAGCTGTTGCGAAAGGAAAAGTTTGTAAAGCAGTAATCGTTAGAAGTAAATTTGGTCTAAGAAGAGAAGATGGTTCTTATATCAAATTTGATGATAATGCTTGTGTTATTATTAAAGATGATAAATCACCAGTAGGAACTCGTGTATTTGGACCAATAGCACGTGAAGTACGTGATAAAGAATTTATGAAAATTGTATCACTTGCAAAAGAAGTGTTATAAAACCTTGAGGAGGGAAAAACATGAACTTTAAAACAGGAGATAAAGTTGTTGTTATTTCTGGTAAGGATAAAGGAAAAGAAGGAATTATTACAAAGACAATCAAATCAAAAAATAAAGTTGTTGTAGAAGGAATTAATATTGTTAAAAAACATGTAAAACCGAATGGACAAACGGCAGGTAGCATCGAAGAGATGGAAGCACCAATTCATGCTTCTAATGTAATGATAATTGATCCTAAAACAAAGAAAAAAACCAGAATAGGACATTCAACAGATAAAAAAGGAAATAAAATTAGAATTTCAAAAAAATCAGGGGAAGCTCTTGATTAATTGGAAGGAGGGTAATATATGAACCGCCTAAAAGAAATGTATCAAAAAGAAATCGTACCTAGTATGAAAGAAACTTTTCACTATAAAAGTATGATGGAAGTTCCAAAACTTGATAAAATTGTTATCAATATGGGAGTTGGTGACGCAGCTGGGAATTCAAAAATGTTAGATGCTGCTATGAGAGATCTTGAATTAATTGCTGGACAAAAACCAGTCGCAACAAAAGCAAAAAAAGCAATTGCAGGGTTTAAGCTTAGACAAGGTCAGAAAATTGGTTGTAAAGTAACGCTACGTGGAGAAAATATGTATAATTTTTTAGATAAATTAATTTCTATTACTTTACCACGAGTAAAAGATTTTAGAGGAATTTCAAAAAAATCATTTGATGGAAGAGGAAATTATACTCTAGGTCTTACTGAACAATTGATTTTCTCTGAGATTACATTTGATGACGTTGTAAAAGTACGTGGAATGGATATTATTTTTGTTACAACTGCAAAGACTAATGAAGAAGCACTTGCTCTTTTAAAGGGATTCGGAATGCCTTTTAAGAAGTAATGATTAGGAGGAAATTATGGCTAAGACAAGTATGAAAGTAAAAGCTAGTAGAAAACCAAAATTTAAAGTACGAGAATATACTAGATGTCAACGATGTGGAAGACCACATTCTGTACTTAAAAAATATGGAATTTGCCGTATTTGTTTTCGCGAACTAGCTTATAAAGGTCAAATACCTGGAATGAAAAAATCTAGTTGGTAAGAAGGAGGGATATGATGACAGACCCAATCGCAGATATGCTTACAAGAATACGTAATGCGAAACAAATGAAATATACAGAAGTAGAAGTACCTGCTTCTAAAATGAAAGAAGAAATCGCACGTGTTTTAAAAGAAGAAGGATATATTAATGGATACAAAATTAAAAAAGAAGGTGTTCAAAATACAATCGTTTTGAATTTAAAATATGCTGCTCATAAAGAAAGCGTTATTACAGGATTAAAACGTATTTCTAAACCTGGATTACGCGTATATGCAAAAGCAAATGAAATGCCTAAAGTATTAAATGGTTTGGGAATTGCTATTATCTCAACATCAAAAGGAATTATGACAGATAAACAAGCAAGAGAAAATTCTCTTGGTGGTGAAGTATTAGCATATATTTGGTAGAAAGTTAGGAGGAATAATATGAGTCGTGTTGGGAAACGAATTTTAACAATACCAGAAAATGTTACAATATCTCGTGAAGGTAATGTAGTAACAGTAAAAGGACCTAAAGGTGAACTTTCTACTGAAATCAATGAAAACATTACTTTAAATACACAAGATAATAAATTAACATTAGTTTGTAAAGACGACAAATATAAAAACTTTTATGGAACGGCCAATGCAAATATTAAAAATATGATTGTTGGCGTTACGCAAGGGTATGAAAAGAAACTTGAAATTGTAGGTGTTGGATATCGTTTTGCTGTACAAGGAAGTAAAATTACAGTCAATGCTGGATACTCACATCCTGTTGTTGTGGAAGTTCCATCTGGACTTACAGCAGAAGCTCCAAGTAATACAGAACTTACAATTAAAGGAATTGATAAATGTCTTGTTGGTGAATTTGCTGCAAACATCAGAAAAATAAGACAACCTGAACCTTATAAAGGAAAAGGAATTCGTTATGTAGACGAATATATTCGTCGTAAAGAAGGAAAGAAAGCAGCATAACACTTAGTAAAGGAGAGAAATACTTATGATAAAAAAAGTAGCTCGTAATGAAGTACGTAAAGCTAGACATAATCGTGTAAAATCAAAAATAAGCGGATCAGCTGCTACACCAAGATTAAATGTGTTTAGATCAAACGGAAACATCTTTGCTCAAATTATTGACGATGAAAAAGGAACTACTTTAGTTAGTGCTTCTTCTATCGATAAAGAATTAAAACTTAAAAATGGTGGAAATATAGAAGCTG
The DNA here is from genome assembly GCA_947628105.1 of uncultured Bacilli bacterium. Classification (GTDB taxonomy): domain Bacteria; phylum Bacillota_I; class Bacilli_A; order RF39; family UBA660; genus CANQYN01. The sequence goes on along the minus strand of CANQYN010000034.1, from coordinate 4,909 downwards.
CTACAAAAGTAGGAGAATTACTTGCCAAAAGAGCAAAAGAAGCAAATATAAAAACAGTTGTTTTTGATAGAGGTGGATACCTATATCATGGTCGTGTAAAAGCTTTAGCAGAAGCTGCACGTGAGAATGGATTAAAATTCTAAAGGAGGGTAAACATGGAAGAAAGAAAAAGAGAACCACGCCCAAGGAAACAAAAATTATATGATGATGAGGTTATTGATGTTAGCCGTGTTACAAAAGTAACAAAAGGTGGTCGTCATTTCCGTTTTTCCGCAACTGTAGCTGTTGGAGACAGAAAAGGAAAAGTAGGAATTGGAACTGGGAAAGCAAATGAAGTGCCAGATGCTATTCGTAAAGCATTAGAAGCTGCTACAAAAAATGTAGTAAGAGTATCAATTGTTGATGAAAGAACGATACCTCATGAAGCAATCGGAGTACAAAGTGCTAGTAAGGTTGTCTTAAAACCAGCTAGTAAAGGTACTGGTATTAAAGCTGGTGGACCAGTACGTTCTGTTTTAGAATTAGCGGGAGTAAAAGATATTTTATCAAAATCACTAGGTTCAAATACTAAAATTAATATGGCATATGCCACTTTAAATGCATTAAAATCACAAAAAACAAAAGAAGAAATTGCTGCCTTACGCGGTAAGAAAGTTGAGGAAATTTAATATGAAGTTACATACGATGAGTCCTACTATGGGAGCAACTCATAGTAAAAAAAGAGTTGGTCGTGGAGTTGGTTCTGGAAAAGGAAAAACTTCAGGAGCAGGAGAAAAAGGACAAAACGCTAGAAGCGGAGGAGGAGTTCGTCCTTGGTTTGAAGGAGGACAAACACCTTTATATCGAAGACTTGGAAAACGAGGATTTTCCAATGCTATGTTTAAACGTGAATATGCTATTATTAATTTAAGTGATTTAGAAAAATTTGAAGATAATGCTGTTGTTACACCAGAATTATTAAAAGAAATGAATATTTTAAAGAAACAACTAGCAGGCGTAAAAGTATTAGGTCAAGGAACCTTAACAAAAAAATTAACAGTAAAAGCACATAAATTTTCAAAAACGGCACAAGAAAAGATAGAAAAATTAGGTGGAAAAGCAGAGGTGATTTAAAATGTTTGCCAATTTGAAGCAGATATTTAATCACAAAAACAAAGATTTAAGAAAAAGAATTTACTTCACTCTATTAATACTATTTATCTTTAAATTAGGAACTACGATAGTTGTTCCTGGATTAGATAAAGAAAGTATTGGAACATCTGATTTAGGATTTTTAGAATTATTAAATGTTATGGGTGGAGGAGCTTTATCTCAATTTTCAATTTTTGCCTTAGGAGTCACTCCATACATTAGTGCATCAATCATCACTACATTATTTCAAGCAGGAATTATTCCTTATTTTGTAGAACTTAGTAAACAAGGACAAACAGGTAGAAATAAAATAAATCAAATTAATCGTTACATAGGAATGGCATTAGCCTTTATTCAAGGATATTTTTATTCTAATATGTTTATTCAAAATGGAACCCCTGCCCAATATTTACTTTATGCGCTAATTTTAACAGCAGGAACTGCTTTAGTACTTTGGATGGCTGATCAAATTACACAAAAAGGAGTTGGAAATGGAGTATCTTTAATTATTATGGCAGGAATTATTGCTACATTACCTAATATGTTCGTTTCTTTATGGAACGAATTAGTAGTAACTACGACTGCTCAAACACTTTTCTTAGGTCTTACGAAGTTTTTGTTATTTGTATTAATTTTTATTGCAATTTTAGTTGGAATTATATTTGTAGAAACTTCTGAAAGAAGAGTTCCTATTCAATATGCAAATAAAACAAATGCATCTTATGGAAAACAACAAACATATATTCCATTTAAATTAAATTCATCAGGAGTTATGCCAGTAATATTTTCATCAATGTTATTTGCAGTACCAGCACTAATTGCTAAATTTTCAAAAAATGGAAGTGTAACTCTATTTATTAATAAATGGCTTACTACTTCTACAGTAACAGGTTTTATAATATATATTGTTTGTATCTTTGCATTTGCTTATTTTTATACGTTTATTAGTTTGAAACCAGATGAACTAGCTGAAAATTTATCAAAAAATGGAGGATTTATTCCAGGAGTTCGCCCTGGTAGAGAAACTGAAAATTATATTAAAACTGTATTAAAAAGAATTACTACAATAGGAGCTTTTGCACTATCTATTATCGCAGGGATTCCAATTATCTTTGGTGTTGTTTCAAAATTATCGACAAGTATTACAATAGGAGGAACTGGGCTTTTAATTGTAGTAGGAGTTGCCTTAGAAACTTGTAAACAATTAGAAAGTGAATTAGTGACGAGAAGTTATACGCAACGTAAAAGAGGTAGAAGAAGAGTATGAATATAATATTACTTGCTCCACCAGCAGCGGGGAAGGGAACCCAATCCGCATTATTAGAAAATTATTATCAATTATGCCATATATCGACAGGTGATTTACTACGAGATGCGTTAAAACAAGATACAGAAGAAGCAAAAGAATTAAAAGAAATTATGGCACAGGGAAAATTAGTAAGTGACGAAATGATTTTGAAATTAATTGAAAATACCTTAACGACATCAAATTTGAAAAATGGGTATATACTAGACGGGTTTCCAAGGACGTTGAAACAGGCGATTGATTATGATAATTTATTGAAAAAAATGAATCAAAAAATCGATTATGTTTTATGTCTTGATATCGACAAAGAAATTTTGAAAAAAAGAATTGTAGGTAGATTATTATGTAAAAATTGTGGAGCTATCTATAATGAATATTTTGAAGTAAGTCGACCAAAGGAAGAAGGAATTTGTGATAAATGCGGATTTTCTCTTATAAAAAGAGAAGATGATAATGAAGAATCTTTTGAAAACCGATATGATTTATATTTAAAGGAAACATATCCTTTGATTGAATACTATCAATCAAAAGGGAATTTATATCATGTTCCTTTTGCAGATACTCCAAATCAAGTATTTGAAGAAATCAAAAGTATAATAGGAGATAAGCATGATTAGTATCAAGTCTGATTATGAAATTGAATTAATGAAAAAAGCCGGTGAAATTGTTGGCGATACACATAAATATTTAATTCCGTATATCAAACCGGGAATTACTACAAAGAAATTAAACGATTTGGCTCATAATTATATTTTAAAAAGAGGAGCTACCCCATCCTTTTTAAATCTATATGGCTATCCTGGTTCTATCTGTGTTTCGATTAATGAAGAAGTCGTACATGGCATTCCAAGTAATCGAAAACTTAAAGAGGGCGATATTGTCACATTAGATATAGGTGCTTGTTATAAAGGATATCATGGAGATTCCGCATGGACTTATCCTGTTGGGACAATAAGTGAAGCAAAAAAAAAGTTGTTAAAAGATACGGAAAATTCATTGTATGAGGGATTATCTGTTATCAAAGAAGGAACCCGAATAGGAGATATTGGTTATGCGATAGAACAATATGCTAAAAAACATCATCTTGGAGTAGTCAAAGAATTAGTTGGCCATGGGGTAGGAAAAAAGGTTCATGAAGAACCTGATGTTCCTAATTATGGGAAACCAAATACAGGTCCGCTTCTAAAAGCGGGAATGGTTATTGCAGTAGAACCAATGCTTAATATGGGGACACCAGACGTTTACTTATTAGAAGATGATTGGACAGTAATCACGGCAGATTTAAAACCTGCTGCCCACTATGAACATACCGTTTTAGTAACAAAAGAAGGATATACTATTTTAACAAAGAGGTGAAAAAATGGGAAAGAAACCTGTACATAAAAAAAAGCCACAAGAAATTAGTAAATCAAAATCCTCTGCTATTGAAGTAGAGGGAAAAGTTTTAGAAGTTTTACCGGGATATCAATTTCGAGTAGAATTAGAAAATAAGCATACTATTATTGCTCATGTATCAGGGAAATTAAGAATGAATTATATTCGTATATTACCTGGTGATACAGTAACAGTAGAATTATCTGAGTACGACCTTACTAAAGGACGAATTACTTGGAGAAAAATATAAATACTTACATTTCTGGTCAAATCCGATATGCATCTGCGCATTTTACCAGGGAAATATGTAAGGCCTTATAATATAGGAGGGATATAGATGAAAGTAAGAGCATCAATCAAAAAGATTTGTAAAGATTGTAAAATTATAAAACGTAATGGAAAACTTAGAGTTGTTTGTAAAGACCCTAAGCATAAACAAGTACAAGGTTAGGAGGTTAGGATATGGCACGTATAAAAGGTGTAGATATACCAGATAATAAAAGAATTGAAATTGCCATGACATATATTTATGGAATTGGTAGAAGTTTATCAAATCAAATTTTAAAAGATGCAAAAGTCGATATTAATAAAAGAGCAGGATCTTTAGATACTGATGAACTTAATCGTATTCGTGAACAAGTAGATAAATACATGATTGAGGGAGATTTACGTAGAGAAGTTTCTATGAATATTAAAACAAAAATGGAAATTAATTCTTATCAAGGAGTTCGTCATAAAAAAGGTTTACCTGTTCGTGGACAAAGAACAAATAGAAATGCAAAAACACGTAAAGGAAAAGGAAAAACGATTGCAAATAAGAAAAAATAATCATGTTTAAAAGGAGGTTATTATAATGGCTTATAAACCAAGAAAACGAAAAGTAAAAAAGAATGTACCTGAAGGAAATGCTTACATTCATTCTACATTTAATAATACTATTGTTACTATTAGTGATAAAGAAGGGAATGCAATTAGCTGGGCTTCTGCTGGTACATTAGGATTTAAAGGTAGTAAAAAATCAACCCCATTCGCTGCGGGTATGTCTGCCGAAGCAGCTGGTAAAGCCGCATACGATATGGGAATGAGAAAAGTTGACGT